>JAHELM010000086.1 GCA_024644185.1 Rhodospirillales bacterium
AGCGCGCCCAGCGGCGCCAGAAAACGGTTTCCGGTGGCCGCCAGAATCGCCTGGTGAAAGCGCAGGTCGGGGCCGACCCCGGCCTCGATGTCCTCGCCGGCGGCGACCATCTCGGCATAGGCCCGCGCGATCGGGGCGATGGCGTCGTCCCCGGCCTCGAAGGCGGCCAGCGCGGCGGCGGCCGGCTCGATCGCCCGGCGCATCTGGAACAGCTCCTCGGCGAAATCCTCGAAGGCGCCGCCCGAGACCAGCCAGGACAGCACGTCGGGGTCCAGCATGTTCCAGGACGCGCGCTCGCGGATGCGCGTGCCGGTTTTCGGCCGCGATTCCACCAGCCCCTTGGCGGCCAGAAGCTTGATCGCCTCGCGCAGCGCGGTGCGGCTGACGGCGAATTCGACGCTCAACCCCGTCTCGCTGGGCAGGATCTCGCCCGGCTTCAGATCGCCGCGCAGGATGCGCGCGCCGATTTCGTGCGCCACCTGGCCATGCAGGCTGCGCCGCGAGAAGGTCCGCGCGCTGGCTTCAACCCTGAACAAGAAATGCCCCCGGCCTGTCTGTCGGTATCCCGGTGTCCGGCCGTTTCCCAGCCTGGACGCTTATTAGTCATACTATACTACGATTGCCGGGGTGGGGGGTGTCAAGGGGGCGGATGAGGGGGGCCGCCGGGGACGGAAAACGACGCATACATCGTGAACTTTACATCCGCGTGCGTATTGGCGACGATACGCAATCGACCGGGCCTTGTCGGGCCCGGGTTTCCATTCTGTCACCGTGAGGTCGCATCTCCCCGACCCCCCGTCATTGTGAAAGAGCGGTTATGGCGACCATCGAAAAAAGCACCGGCGAAGGGCCAGCGGCCGCAGGGAAGGCCGGCAGGGAACACGGCGTTTCGTATCGCGACCTGTGGAGCCGGCCGGGCTATCTGGTCCGGCGCCTGCACCAGATTCATGTCGGGCTGTTCGCCGAGGAATGCGCCGACAAGGACCTGACGCCGGTGCAGTTCGCCATGCTGTCGGTTCTGTACGGCGTGCAGGGGCTGGACCAGTTCTCGCTGTCCACCTCGGTTGGCGTCGACCGGACGAGCGGCGCCGACGTCATCAAGCGGCTGGTGCGCCGGGGCCTGCTGGCGCGCGAACGGTCGGAAACGGACCGGCGGGCGAACATCGTGCGGATCACCCCGGCCGGGCGGACATTCGTCGACCAGATGCGGCCGGCCATGGAGCGCGCGCAGAACCGGCTCATCGAACCGCTGAGCGAAGGCGAGCGCGACCTGTTCCTGGAGATGATCCGCAAGATGGTCGAGGCCAACAATTCGGCCAGCCGGGCACCGATGGGCTGATCCCGCGGTTTCACATTTCCCGATAATCTTCATGGACTTGTCGCCGCATTCCAAAAATGCGTTGCCGACCCCAAAAAAAGGACGCATACTCCCTAAAACAAGATCAAGAATTCCAGGGAGACGCTCATGCACGACGTCGCGCCCGGGGTTGCCCCGCCGACGGCATACGGCCCGGCCCAAGCGCGCCCCTCAAGGGCCGCCGGATGGCAAGCGGGGGAACCATGACGCTGTTCGCCCAGTTCCTTGTCGCCGGAGTCGCCACCGGGTGCTTCCTGATCCTGGCGACCATCGGGTTCTCCCTGACCCGTCGCGTCGAGGGGTTTCTGAACATCGCGCATGCACAGCTGATCGGCGTTTCCGCCTTCACGACCTGGGCGGTGAACGTGCTTCTGGGCTGGCATATCCTGGCCGCGGCGGCGATCGGCATTGTCTTCACGGCCCTGGTGGGGCTGGCCATAGGCCGGCTGGTCTACGAGCCGATCCGCCACCACGGGCCGGCGGTGATGCTGATTTCGTCGGTCGGCGTTACCTATGTCATCGGTGGAATCGTCGATGCGGCGGTAGGAACCGGCATCCGCACCTTCGATATCCCGCTGGCGACAAGCTATGAATTTTTCGGCGTGCGCATCACCGATTACCAGGCGATGGTGATGGCGCTGGCGGCCCTTTCCGGCGTTTCCATGGCGCTGTTTCTCAACAAGACGAAAATCGGCCTGGCGGTCAGGGCGATGGCGGCCAACCCCGAACTGGCGGCGTCGCGGGGCATCGACGTGCGCCGGACGTCGATGGCGACCTGGCTGCTGGCATCGGGCCTGGCCGGACTGGCCGGCGTCATGCTGGGCGTGGTGGCGACGCTGTCGACCGACATCGCGTTTCGCCAGATTCTGCAGGTTCTCGCCGTGGCGATTCTGGCGGGGCTGGGGTCGCTGTACAGCGTCATCCTGTCCGGACTGATCGTCGGCATCGCCATGGATGTCTCCGTCCTGTGGATCCCCGCCGGCTACCGGCCGCTGATCGCCTTCGCCCTGGTCATCGTCGTGCTGCTGTTCCGGCCCGAGGGCCTGGCGGGGAGGAAGTCGTCATGATCTGGGCGCAGCTTCTGACGACAGTCGTCATGTTTGGCAGCGTCTACGCCGTTCTCACGCTGGCGCTGAACCTGCAATACGCGCGCGGTGGCATGATCAATTTCGGCATGGTGGCCTATTTCGCCGCCGGCGCCTATGCCTATGCGATCGTCACCCAGGCGCCGCCCGAGGGCCTGGACCAGTATCTGTTCGGCTTCGCCGCCCCCTGGTGGGCCGGCTTTCTGGCCGCCGGCCTGGCGTCGCTGGCCTTCGCCGTCCTGACGGGGTGGCCGACGCTGCGCCTGCGGGGCGAATATCTGGCGCTGACCACCTTCGCCTTTGCCGAGGTCTTCCATTCGGTACTGCTGAACGAGCGCCGGATCGGCAATGGCAGCGTCGGGCTGTCGAACGTCGAACGCCCGGATGTCGCCTGGACCGGGCTGGACGACACCATCGTCTACGCCGTCGCGGCGCTGACGATGATGCTGGCGACCGCATACGTCTTCAATCGCATTCTGGCTTCGCCCTACGGGCGTGTCCTGGATGCGATCCGCGAGGACGAACTGGCTGCCCAGACCGTCGGCAAGAAGATCACCCGCATCCGCTTCGAGGTTTTCCTGATTTCGGCCATTCCGGTGGGATTCGCCGGCGCCCTCTACGCGATGATCACGACGCTGGTCTCGCCGACCCTCTACACGGCGGAAGTGACGTTCACCGTCTGGATCGCCCTGGTCCTGGGCGGCGAGCGCACCATCGTCGGGGCGGTTCTGGGGACCATGGCGCTCATATTCATCCAGGAATCCCTGCGGGTGTATCCCTTCGAAACGGTCCGCGCGGCGCAGATCGCGGCATCGGCGGAGGAGATCCTGACCGGCGCGATCTTCATCGTGATGCTGCGCTGGCAGCCCTTCGAAAAGCTGATGAAGAAAGGAAGACCGTCATGACCGGCGACTTCCTCGCGGTGGATCGGATCACCCGGAGTTTCGGCGGGCTGAAGGCCGTCGGCGGCGATGCGGGGTTGAGCTTTTCCATCGGCAAGGGCGCGTTCCTTGGCCTGATCGGGCCGAACGGCGCCGGAAAATCCACCGTGTTCAATCTGATTTGCGGGGTTCTGAAGCCGAATTCGGGACAGGTGATCCTGGACGGCACGGTACTTTCCGACCTGACCGTTTCGGAAATCGCCGCGCGGGGGCTGGGGCGGACATTCCAGACCCCAAGGGCGTTTCCGTCGCTCTCGGTTCTCGAGAACGTGCTCGTGGGCGCCGACAACGAGGGCGAACACGTCCTGGCGGCCCTCTCCCGCCGCTGGCGGGCCCGGGATGCCGAACTGACCGAAAAGGCGTTCGACGTGCTGGCGCGGGTCGGCCTCGCCGACCGGGCGGCGGACTCGGTCTCGAACCTTTCCGGCGGCGAATTGCGAATGCTCGAGGTTGCCCGCCAGCTCATCCGCGACCCCCGCATCCTGTTGCTCGACGAACCGACCGCCGGTGTCGATCCCAACCTGCAGAGGAAGCTCAGCGCGCTTCTCGCGGGGCTGCACCGCGACGGCACGACGATGATCGTCGTCGAACACAATCTCCACTTCCTGCTGGAAATCGCCGATCGCGTGGTGGTGCTGCAATCGGGCGAGTTGCTCGCCGAGGGATCGCCCGGAGAAATCAAGTCCGACGCGCGGGTGATCTCGGCCTATCTGGGGGCCAATCATGCGGCTTGACGTTACCGCGATCAAATCCGGCTACGGCAAGGTCACGATCCTGCACGGCGTCGATTTTTCGGCGCTTCCCGGGGAAATAACCTGTGTGCTCGGGCCAAATGGCGCCGGCAAGAGCACCCTGATGAAAACCATCGCCGGGCAACTTCCGGCGATCGAGGGCGATATAACGGCCGATGGCGCATCGATTGCCGGGGTCGGCGCCCTTCGGACCTGCATGCTCGGCATCGGCTATGTGCCGCAGGGCGGGAATGTCTTTGCGGAACTGTCCGTGCGCGACAACCTGATGGCGTCGGCGCAGGCCTTCGCCGGGGCATCGGGCAGAATTGACGAGGTCCACCGCCGCTTTCCCATTTTTCTGGAACGGGCGACACAGAACGCATCGACCCTGTCGGGCGGCGAGCGGCAGACCCTGGCCATCGCGATGGCGCTGATCGCCGGGCCCAGGGTTCTGCTTCTCGACGAGCCGACCGCCGGCCTGGCGCCGATCTTCGTCGACCGCATCGTCGACTGGGTCAGGGAACTGGCGTCCGGGGGAATGGGCGTCGTCTGGGTCGTCGAACAGGATCCGGAGAAGATTCTGGCAATCTCGAAAACCACCTACGTCATCAAGGCGGGGCGGACGGCGGAGGTGCTTGACAGCAGAAGTCTGCTGCAACCCGGTCGACTGGAACAGGTTCTGCTGCAGGCCGACGAGGGATCGGCCGGTCCAACCCGCGCATAATTTTCAGCAAGCATAATTTTCAGCAAGGAGGAGTCGCACATGTCGAAGTTCAACAGGTCACGCAGAGGACTTTATACCGCGTCGGTCGCGGCGATGGCGTTCGCCGCCGCCATTTCCGGATCCGTCACCGCCGCTTCGGCGGCCGAGGTAACCATCGGCGTTCTTGTCCCGCTCACCGGCGAGCTTGGCGAGTTCGGGTCGATCGTCGCCAAGGGCGTCGAACTGGCGGCGAATGAAATCAATGCCGCCGGCGGCACGTCCTGCGGCACCATCCGCACCGTCGTCGCCGATACCGCGGGCGAGCCGGACCACGCAATCCGCGCGGCGACAAAGATGATCGAAAGCGATGGCGCGGTTGCCATCCTCGGGCCGACTTCGGGCGAAATGGTCGCGCTGGTCGACCTCGCCAAGCGCAAGAAGACCGTGATCGTTTCGCCCTATGCGGGCACCATTACCCTCAACAAGCTCGGCGGCGACTTTGTCTATCGCACGGTGTCGTCGGACCTGGGTGACGGCGCGGCGTCCGGCCTGTGGCTCACCGAGCGTGGCTACAAGCGGGTTGCCTTCCTGGTGCAGAACGAGGAATCGACAATCTCTCCGGCCCAGGTCGCCAGGACCAAGGTCGAAAAGTCGGGCATCGAGATCACCGACTATGTGGTCTATAACCCCGGCCAGCCGTCCTATCAGGCGGAACTGACCGCGGTTCTGGCGCACAAGCCGGATGCGATCTATCTGGCCGGCGGGCAGGAGTCGGGCGTAACCGTGATCAAGGAAGCGACCGCCGGCGGATTCAAGGGCGAATGGCTGTTCACCGCCGATCTGGCGGTGCCTGAAATCTTTGACGCCGTCGGCGCCAGGCTGCTGAACGACCGCGCCTATGTCGAGTTCGCCGATGCCGACAAGTCGTTGCCGGAATACAAGGCTTTCGAGGCTCTCCATGTGGCAAAGGCGGGCGAGGCTCCCGGGCCGTTCGCGGCCAATTCGTTCGACATGATGAACCTGGTCGCCCTGTCTCTCCAGGCCAGCGGCGATTGCACCGGCGCCGGCATCAATTCGGCAATCCGTGGCGTATCCGAGGGCGGCGTGGCGGTTTCCAGCTTCGCGGATGGCAAGGCCGCGATTGCCGCCGGCAAGGACATCGACTACCAGGGCGCTTCCGGGCCGCTGACCTTCGATGCAAGCGGCACCGTCGCCGGCGCATACTCGATCCAGGCCGCCAAGGACGGCGCCTGGGTGAATACCAAGTTCTACCCTGCAAGCCTGTTCGACTGATCCTCGACGATCCCCGGCCCCCGGTCATGGTGAACCGGGGGCCGGATCTTTTTCGGCGCCTGCCCGGAATCTTCCACTGGACGCCCCGATATCCCGCCCCCTATCCTCGTCTCCATGATCGTGCCCCCTCCCCGCGGGTTTCTCGACTGGCCGGTTGTCACCGACCCGGCCGCATGGCATGCCGACGTGGCGATGGTGGGCATTCCGCTCAGCGAGCCCTATGCCGGCAATCCGCATCCCAACGACCAGGCCCGGGCGCCGGACTGGGTGCGCAGCCAGTCGTCGCAGTTCTGCGACGGGCCCGACCAGTGGGATTTCGACCTCGGCGGCAGCCTCGGCGAGGCGCTGCCGGCGCGCTGCCTCGATCTCGGCAATCTGGTCTGGGACGGGGGCGACTATCCGGCTTTTCTGCGCGAAACGGCGGGGCGGCTCGCCGGGCTGTGGCGCCAGGGGACGCAGGTTCTGGCGCTGGGCGGCGACCATGGCGTGTCCATCCCGCTGCTGCACGGGCTGGAGGGCGTGGGCGAGCCGGTGCATATCGTCCATGTCGACGCGCATCTGGACTGGCGCGACGAAGCCGGCGGCGTGCGGCACGGCTATAGCAGCCCGCTGCGCCGGGCCAGCGAGCTGCCCTGGATACGCGGCATGACGCAGATCGGCCTGCGCGGCACCGGCAGCGCCCGGCGCGAGGAATACGAGGCCAGCCTGGACTGGGGCGCGCGGCATGTTTCCGCCCGCGCGCTGCACGACCGCGGCATCGAATGGGTCATCGACCAGCTGCCGGAAACGGGGCCGTTCTACCTGACCGTGGATGCCGACGGCATCGACCCGATGCTGATGCCGGCGGTGCTGGCGCCGGTGCCGGGCGGGCTGACGGCGCCGCAGATGTTCCGCCTGATCCGCGCGATCTGCAAGCGCGGGCGGCTGGTCGGCATGGACATCGTCGAGATCGCCCCCGGGATGGAACCCGCCAACGCCCTGACCGCGATCATGGCCGGGCGGATGTTCATCCACGCGCTGGGCGCAAGTCGGGGCGCCGCCGCCGGGGCGTGACCGGGCGGCTTGAATAGTCTGACGATATGATGATACGAGTTCTCCGTTCCGCCGCCCCGCCGCCCCGCCGGCACGGACGGACGGATGCATATCGGGGGAAGCCATAATGAATCGGATCGATCTGTCGGGCCGGACGGCCGTCATCACCGGCGGCGCCCAGGGCATCGGCCGGGCCATCGCCGAGCGCATGCTGGAGTCCGGCGCCGCGGTGTGCCTGTGGGACCGCGATGTCGCGCTGGCCGAGGCAACGCGGGCCGAACTGGCCGGGCGCGGCACGGTCCATGCCGTCGAAATGGACGTCACCGACCTGGCCTCGGTCGAGGCCGCCGCGGCGCGGACCGAGGCCGCGCTGGGCCGCATCGACATCCTGGTGACCAGCGCCGGCATCGCCGGGCCGACGGCCAAGCTGTGGGATTATCCGGCGGCGGACTGGCGGCAGGTGATCGATATCGACCTGAACGGCGTGTTCTACTGCTGCCGCGCCGTGGTGCCGGGGATGATCGCGCGCAATTACGGCCGTATCGTCAACATCGCCTCGATCGCCGGCAAGGAAGGCAACCCCAACGCCTCGCCCTACAGCGCCGCCAAGGCCGGGGTGATCGCGCTGACAAAATCCCTGGGCAAGGAACTGGCCGCTTACGACATCGCGGTGAACTGCATCACGCCGGCGGCGGTCAAGACGCGCATCTTCGACCAGATCAGCCAGGAGCATATCGACTACATGCTGGCCAAGATCCCGCGCGGCCGCTTCCTGAAGGCGGACGAGGCGGCGTCGATGGTGGCGTGGCTGGCCTCGGCGGAAAATTCCTTCACCACCGGCGGCGTCTTCGACCTGTCGGGCGGCCGCGCCACGTATTAAACTTGACCCTCGGACGGAATTCGGGAGACGGGGCATGAAGGTCGCGATTACCGGCGGCGCCGGATTCATCGGGCTGAACCTGGCGCGGGCGCTGCTGCGCCGCGGCAGGCTGACCGGCCCGTCCGGGCGCCCGGAG
>JAHELM010000087.1 GCA_024644185.1 Rhodospirillales bacterium
GCCGTCACGTTCAGCGCCACCGAATAGCTGGCCAGCGCCAGCGGTCCCAGCACGCCGGCCATCAGCGTCAGGCTGTTGAAGGCGGTGGTTTCCACGCCCTGACTGATACCGGCGGCATAGCCCAGCCGCCACTGTTCGCGGCCGTCGCGCCACCAGCCGGCGGAAAGCCTTGTGCGCACGCCGAACAGGTCGCGCGACGGCATCCACCAGACATGGGCAGCCAACGCCACCGCCATGACCAGGCGCACGATGGACGTTGCCAGGATCGCACCGTCGGCGCCCAGCGCCGGCAGCCCATACGGCCCGAAGATCAGCACGCCGTTCAGCAGCAGGTTCAGCAGATTGCCGGCGACGATCACGATCATGCCGGGCAGCGGCCGGCCGAGCCCTTCCAGGAAAAACACGCTGTTGACGTAGATCATCGTCGGCAGCAGGCCGAGGCCGGCAAGCGCCATCACCCGGCCGCCGCCGCGGGCGATATCGGGCGTCTGGCCGAGCAGGCGCAGGACGGGTTCGCCGAACAGGCACAGCAGCGTGCCCGCCAGACCGATCAGCGCGGCATAGGGCAGCGAACGCCGCCAGACCGCCCCGCAGTCCGCCGCCCGCCCGGCGCCGCGCGTATGGCTGGTCATCACCAGCGTGCCGGTCAGCAGGCCGATTCCGACCACCATGACAACGATGAAGGGGGCCACGCCGATCCCGTAATAACCGAGTTCCCCGGCGCTGAAATGGCCGACCATGACGATATCGGCGGTCGACATCGTCAGGATACCGGCGCGCGCGACAACGACCGGCGCGGCCAGGCGCAACAGTTCCGAGAGATGGCTGCGCAGCGACTGGCGCATCGGCCCGCCCCGGGCAGGGTTCAATACATGGTCTCGATGACGCGGTCCGGCGGGGCGTGGCCGTCGGCGAAGGTCTTGATGTTGACGATGACCTTTTCGCCCATATCGACCCGGCCCTCGATCGTCGCCGAGCCCATATGCGGCAGCAATACGACGTTGTCGAGTTTCAGCAGCTTGGGATTGATCGCCGGCTCGTGCTCGAAGACGTCCAGCCCGGCGCCGCCGATGGCGCCGCTTTCCAGCGCCCGGGCCAGGGCGTTCTCGTCGATCACCTCGCCGCGGCTGGTGTTGACGATATAGGAATGCGGCCGGATCAGCTTCAGCCGCCGCGCCGACAGCAGATGATAGGTCGCCGGCGTGTGCGGGCAGTTGACCGAGACGATATCCATATGCGCCAGCATCTGGTCGAGGCTGTCCCAATAGGTCGCCTCAAGCTCGGCCTCGAGGTCGGGGTGTACGCGGCGCCGGTTGTGGTAATGCACCGACAGGCCGAAGCCGCGCGCCCGGCGCGCGACCGCGCTGCCGATCCGGCCCATGCCGACGATACCCAGCCGCTTGCCCCAGATGCGGTTGCCCAGCATCGAGGTCGGGCTCCAGCCGGTCCAGTTGCCCGAGCGGATCACCCGCTCGCCCTCGGACAGCCGGCGCGGCACGGCCAGGATCAGCGCCATGGTCATGTCGGCCGTATCCTCGGTCAGCACCCCCGGCGTGTTGGTGATCGTGATGCCGCGGGTGCGCGCGGTGGCCAGGTCGATATGATCGACGCCGGTTCCGAACGAGGCGATCAGGCGCAGGTTCTCGCCCGCCTGCGACAGGATTGCCGAGTCGATCCGGTCGGTCACCGTCGGCACCAGAACGTCCGCTTCCTTCACCGCGCGGATCAGTTCCGCCTGGCTGAGCGGCCGGTCGTCCAGATTCAGGCGCGTCTCGAACAGCTCCATCATCCGCGTCTCGATGACGTCGGGCAGCTTGCGCGTGACGACGACCAGGGGTTTGCGCTTCATCTTGGGGTTTGCCATGGACCGACCTTCGGAGGCTCTTGCTTCAACTCGCCTTATACAATACCCGCCGGGCCTGTCCAATCCCGCCGGGCCGGAAAATCGTCATCCGGCGGCACGATGGCCGTCGCCGGCGGGGGAATGCCGCGAACCGGCCATCCGCCGCTTGACCCCGGCGCGCCAGACCGCATGATGGGGGGGTGATTCGCCGTCCTGCACCGAAGTCCCATGCAATCCTTGCCGCGCTGCTGCTTGCGGGGGTTTTCGCCATGCCGGCCATCGTCATGCCGGCTATCGCGCAGGAGGAGACGACCGGCCGTCCGGTGCCGCGCTTCGTGTCGCTGAAATCGGCCGAGGTGAACGTGCGGGCCGGCCCGGGCGAACGCTATCCGGTGAAATGGGTCTTCGTGAAGTCCGGCCTGCCGGTCGAAGTCATCGCCGAATGGGACGTCTGGCGAAAGATCCGCGACTGGGAAGGCCAGGAGGGCTGGGTCCATTCCGCCCTGCTGTCGTCGAAGCGCCGCGTCATCGTCACCGGCGAGACCCGCACGCTCTATCGCCGGGCCGAGGAGACGTCGCCGCCCGTGGTGCAGCTGGAACCCGGAATCGTCGCCGATATCGAGGATTGCGGCGGCGAGTGGTGCCGGGTCGAGGTGCGCAATTACCGCGGCTGGCTGCGCCGCCAGGACATCTGGGGCGTCTATCCGGACGAGATCGTCCGCTAGGGCATTATCCGGTTCGAACCCGGGGCGGTCACGCGAAGTCGGCGGCCAGCGCGGCGCGCTTCTCCTCGGGCAGCAGGACCATGTGGCCGTAGCCGGGATGCTTGAAACCGACGACGATCCCGGCACCCTTGCGGCGGAATTTCGCAACCTGCGCGTCGGTGAAGGGAAAATGCACGAACTGCACCGACGACGCCTTGCCCTCGGCCGAGGTGCGGTCGGTGTCTTCTTCCGGCACGCCCATGATCTCCTCGCCGTCGACGCGGATGAACATCGCCTCCTCGATACCGCCCAATGCGCCCAGCACGACCCGCCGGCGATCCGGATTGTCGATTTCGAACAGCACGGTGCAGGCCAGGTCGCGCCCCTTCGGCACCATCGGGTTGTACGCCGCCAATTCGCCGGCAAGCTGCTCCGCGCCGCCGCGCTCGATATACAGCATCTCGTGCACCTGCAGCCACATGCTGTCGTAATTCTCGAAATGCACGGTGGCGTCGGGCCCCAGCGCCAGTTGCCGCAACGCCTTGCCCTGGATGATCTCGCGGCGGCGGTCCTTGCGGATATTTGCGTATTCCGCCATGTCCATGATGTCGGCCTGGGTGATTTCGGTCTTCGGGCTCATCGTGTCGATTTCCATTCTTTCGCGGACAGTTTTGGCTCAGCCGACCAGCCCATAGGCGCGGGCGAACAGGATGACCGGGTGCGGCGTCACCCGAACCTCGGCGGCGTCCTCGTCCAGCCGCTCGATGCCCTGGCCGATATGCAGGCCGGCCAGCGGGCATTCCGAGGCGACGTAGGTCTTGCCGCTTTTCGCCACCTGGCGCGCCGCCGTCTTGCCGATCTTCAGGGCGGTTTCGAAGTTTTCCGTCATCACGCCCCAGGAACCGCCGTGGCCCGAGCAACGCTCGACCACCGCGATGTCGGTCTCCGGGATCAAACGCATCATCTCGGCCGCCTTGGCACCCATGTTCTGTGCCCGCGCATGGCAGGCCAGATGCACGGCGACACCGCCGTCCAGCGGCCTGAGCCCGGCGGCGAGGCCTTCCTTTTTCGCGATGGAAACAATGTATTCGCTGACGTCGAAGGTGGATCTCGACAGCGCCTCGACATTGGCGTCGTCGCCGACGACCAGCGGCCATTCGAATTTCAGCATCAACGCGCAGGACGGCACCAGGGCGATCACGTCATAGCCCTTGTCGATCCAGGGCCGCAACGCGGCCGCCACGGATTTCGCATTGGCGGCGACGCGCGGCAGGTTGCCCTGCTCGAGTTGCGGCATGCCGCAGCAGCCGGGATAGACCACCTCGGTCTCGACGCCGTTATGCGCCAGTACCCGGCGCGTCGCCTCGCCGATTTCCGGATTGTTGTAATTGCCGTAGCAGGTGGCGTAGATCACCGCCTTGCGGCCATGCGCCGGGGCCGCGGCATTGACCGCCGGGCGGTCGGTCCTCGCCCGCGCGGTCAGCGTCTTGCCGTGGAATTTCGGCAGGGCCGCCTCGCGATGGATGCCGGCCACCGACTGCAGCACCGGGCGGGTCAGCGCATTGCCGGTATCGGTCGCCCAGTTGGCGAGCGGAGCGGCGAGCCCGGCCAGCGTGCCGTTGCGGTCGGTCTCGGTGAGCTGGCGCGCCATGAACCCGGTCTTGCCCTTCGCATGTTCGACGGCGCGGCAGCGCAGCATCAGATGCGGGAAATCCAGGTTCCATTCGTGCGGCGGCACATAGGGGCACTTGGTCATGAAGCACATGTCGCACAGCGTGCAGGCATCGACGACCGGCTTGAAATCGCTGCTTTTTACCCCGTCCAACTCGCCCGTTTCCGAGGCGTCGATCAGGTCGAACAGTCGCGGGAAGGAGTCGCACAGATTGAAACAGCGGCGGCAACCGTGGCAGATGTCGAACACCCGCCGCAGCTCCGCGTCCAGTCTGGTTTCGTCGTAATAATCGGGATCCTGCCAGGGAATCGGGTGGCGGATCGGCGCATCGAGGCTGCCTTCGCGCATCGTATGTCCTGTGTCTGATATTTCGGGCGGAGCGCGGGAATGCCGCCCATCCGCCTGGTTGCCTTCGCGGTCCGACCCGCCCCCCCTCTCCCGGGCGGATCGAGCGGGGGCCCGAAAGCCCCCGCCGATTCTTCACCGCGATGCGCGGATTACTTGCCCAGGGTGTCGAGGGCCTTCTGGAAACGGCCGGCGTGGCTCTTTTCGGCCTTCGCCAGGGTTTCGAACCAGTCGGCGATCTCGGTGAAGCCCTCGCTGCGCGCGGTCTTCGCCATGCCCGGATACATGTCGGTGTATTCGTGCGTCTCGCCGGCGATGGAGGCCTTCAGGTTCTTGGTGGTGTCGCCGATCGGCTGGCCGGTCGCCGGGTCGCCGGTCTCCTCGAGATATTCCAGATGGCCATGCGCATGGCCGGTTTCGCCCTCGGCGGTCGACCGGAACACGGCGGCGACGTCATTGTAGCCCTCGACGTCGGCCTTCTGCGCGAAATACAGATAGCGGCGGTTCGCCTGGCTTTCGCCCGCGAATGCATCCTTCAGGTTCTTTTCGGTCTTGCTGCCCTTGAGTGCCGGCATGGCATCCTCCTGTCTGTTTGCATGGGGGCCGGCCGGGAGGCCGGCGGTGGTTATCGGCGGAAACGGCCGGTTCTGCCCGTTTCCTTGCGTTCCCTTTTAAGCAGAACGCCAAATCGTTGTCAACAGATTGGAATAATTATAAAGAGACAAAATACCGACCGAAGCCCGCCGACAAATCAGGCGTTCTTGACCCGGACGATGATGTCCACCCGCTCCACCACGGTGCCCGTCGGCGGCACCGGCACCCGCGCCACTTCCATCGCGTCGGCGGGAATGTCGCGCAGATCGCCCGTGCTCTCGTGGAAAAAATGATGGTGCGCCGAGATATTGGTGTCGAAATACGACCGGCCCGGATCGACCACCACCTCGCGCAGCAATCCCGCCTGGGTGAACTGGTGCAGCGTGTTGTAGATCGTCGCCAGCGAGACCGGCAGATTGGCGCCCACGGCCTCGGCATGCAGATGTTCGGCGGTGACGTGGCGGTCACCGCCATCGAACAGCAGCCGGGCCAGGCCGAGCCGCTGCCGGGTCGGCCGCAGCCCCGCGTCGCGCAGGATATCGAGGGCCTGCCTGTAGGGACGCATCATCGCAATACGGTCTCCGGACTTTCGGGCCCGCGGCCCATTACGGTTTCCTTATACGCCATGGCACGCATGGCCTCAACCGTATGCAGCCATGATTTGAACGATTCAAAGGTACATCGTATCCCGCGGGCCCGGCAACGGTAACCTGCGGCCATGCGGATCGGCGAGGCAAGCAAAATCTGGTGATCGTCCCACCCGATCTTGTGATTTCACGCCACGTTCATGCTTGTAGCACGCTATATATGGGCGATGACTCGAAAACCACTGACTGCCAATCGGTCCGACAGAGGCCGCGCCGAGGCAAAACGCCGCAGGTCCTGGCTTGGCCCCGCGATCCGCACGATGCTGACGGCCGCCGTGTGGGGCGCGGTGGCGCTGGCCGGGATCGTCGCCTGGTATGCCTACGATCTGCCGGATATCGAGGTTCTGGAACAGCAGGCAGGCCAACGCGCGCCGACCGTCACCCTGCTGGCGGCCGACGGATCGGTGCTGGCGCATTACGGCGAATTGTACGGCGTGGCGGTGCAGCTTCGCGAGATGCCCCCGCACCTGCCGCATGCGGTTCTGGCGATCGAGGACCGGCGTTTCTACGAGCATCCGGGCATCGATGTTCTGGGCATCGCGCGGGCCGCGCTGACCAATATCTGGGCCGGTTCGGTGCGCAGCGGCGGCAGCACCGTCACCCAGCAGCTGGCCAAGAATCTGTTCCTGTCCTCCGACCGGACATTGCGCCGCAAGGTGCAGGAACTGCTGCTGGCGCTGTGGCTGGAGCAGCGCTACAGCAAGGACCAGATCCTGACAATCTATCTCAACCGGGTCTATCTGGGCGCCGGCGCCTATGGCGTCGATGCCGCCGCGCGGCGCTATTTCGGCAAGCCGGCCTCGGCGGTGACGGTCTACGAGTCGGCCTTGCTGGCCGGGCTGCTCAAGGCGCCGTCGCGCTACAATCCGCTGGTCGATCCGGAACGCGCCGATGGCCGCGCCCGCCAGGTGCTGGACAGCATGGTCGAGGCCGGCTGGCTGACCCAGGCGCAGGCGAAAATGTCGGCGACCGGCGGCGCCACGCTGCAAGGCGAGGCCGCAAGCGCGGCCGGAACCGGCGGCCAGGCGCGCTATTTCGTCGACTGGGTGATGGAGCGTGCCCGGGATTTCGCCGGCCCGCCCGATGGCGACCTGGTGATCCAGACCACCATCGACGCGCGGCTGCAGCGGCTGGCCGAGGCCAAGCTGGCCGGCGCCCTGGCCAAGGCGGCCGCGAACAAGGCCGGCCAGGCGGCCCTGGTGGCGATGCGCCCGGACGGCGCGATCCTGGCCATGGTCGGCGGCGGCGATTACGGGGCCAGCCAGTTCAACCGCGCCACCCAGGCGCTGCGCCAGCCCGGTTCGGCCTTCAAGCTGTTCGTCTATCTGGCGGCCTTCGAGAACGGCATGCGGCCGGGCGATACCATCGAGGACGTGCCGATCGACATCGAGGGCTGGAGCCCGCGCAATGCCGGCGGCCAGCATCGCGGGACGGTAACCCTGCGCGAGGCGGCGGCGCGCTCGATCAACTCGGTGGCCGCCGTCCTGGCTGACCGCATCGGCCGCGACCGCGTGGTCGATGTGGCGCGCCGCCTCGGCATCACCGCCGAGCTGGGCACCGACCCGTCCCTGGCGCTGGGCGCCTACGAGGTGACGCTGCTGGAACTGACATCGGCCTATGGCACGATCGCCAGCGGCGGCATCGGCGTCTGGCCCTATGGGCTGACGGAAATCCGCGACGGCAATGGCCGCGTGCTCTACAGCCGCAGCGGCGGCGGCCCGGGCCGCGTGGTCGAGCCGGGCCCGGTGGCGGCGATCAACGACATCCTCACCGCCGCCATCACCTGGGGCACCGGCAAGGCGGCCAGGCTGGACCGCCCCGCCGCCGGCAAGACCGGCACCAGCCAGGACAGCCGGGACGCCTGGTTCATCGGCTATACCCCCGACCTGGTGACCGGCATATGGTTCGGCAACGACGACAACAGCCCGATGGACAAGGTCTCCGGCGGCTCATACCCCGCCCGCACCTGGCGGGAATTCATGATCCCGGCGCTGGACGGCGTGAAGGCAACGCCGCTGGCGGGAATCGTGGGTGCCGGCGAGTAGGGATAACGCGAAAAGCAAAGGAACCCGCATTCATGCGCAAGGACTGGTTCTTGTCGGCCGGCGCGGTGGCGCTGGCCTTTCTGGCCGGGCAGCATCACAGCATCCATATGCTGGCGCTGGCGGTCGGACTGGGCGGCGCCGGATCGAGCCTGATGACGACGATTCCGCTGGCCCGGCGGATCATGCTGGCCGTCTCGC
>JAHELM010000088.1 GCA_024644185.1 Rhodospirillales bacterium
GGGCGGGCGGCACGATCGATACCGGTGCGGATATCGACCCGTCTCTCATGAGACCTGTGTGAGCCGCGGCGTCGAATGGCATCGAACAAATTGCGACTTTGATAACTTGCACCTACAATCCCGGCTATACTGATAGAGAGGGTGACTTATGAGCGAGCAAAAACCCATCACCAAAGTTCCTGACGGCCATGCGCGGTTCTTTACGACGCGTCAGATGGCCCCGAACGCGAAGGGGTTCGTCGGCTACGAAACCATCTGGGAATCCTTCCAGAAGGAAGCCAAGTACGAGACGCCGAAGAAGCCGTAGACACCATACCGTGGCATGGATGCGCCGGGGGTCAGGGTTGCCTTCGGCTTGGCCTGGTATGGAACCATTGCGGTTTTGCGGAAGGTCATGCCCAATGGGCTTATGGCCTGAAACCGCGAGTTCGAGCGAAGCATGAAACCCGACCATGACGAGTTGACCCACCGCCTGATCGAATTCCGCGACGCGCGCGACTGGCGGCAGTTCCATTCACTGAAGAACCTGATCGTGTCGGCGGCGCTGGAAACCGCGGAGATCATGGAACTGCTGCAGTGGAAGAACGACGAGGCGGTGGAGCGCGCGGCCCAGGGCGATGCGGAATTCCGCGCCCGCCTCGCCGAGGAATGCGCTGACGTCTTCCTCTACCTGCTGCTGATCTGCGAACGCGCCGGCATCGACCTCACCGAAGCCGCCGTCGCCAAGATCGCCCTCAACGAGCGAAAATACCCGGTCGAAAAGGCGAAGGGCAACGCGCGAAAATATACCGAACTGTGAGAGCCCGGGAAGACCCGCCGCAGCGTCCTTGCCCTTGCCTTCGGCGATCCGCGGCGGAGTCGCGCCGTCGCCGGCGAATGTCTCCCGCAGATGCGCGCCCGGGCCGTCGCCATAAGCGGGCGCCGTCCGCCCCGACCGGGCTGGACTTGTCGAAGCCGGTCATGCCCGAACAAATTGGCCGGGATCGCGGCCCGGGAAAGCGACCGCCTACTTCAGCGAATCGTAATAGGCCTGCAGGACCTCCAACACCTCGGGGCGGCTGAACTTCGCCGATACCGGCTCGCGGTTGGCGAACATCTCACGCAATCGCGTGCCCGAGATGTTCATCCGCGCCGATGCGTCATGCGGACAGGTCTTCGCGGTCGCCATGCCGTCGCACTTGTCGCAATAGAAGGTGATGTCGATCTTCAGCGGCTTCGTTTCGAGCGCGCCTTCCCACAGCGTGTCGAAGATATGCTGCGCGTCGAACGGGCCGTAATAGTCGCCAACGCCGGCATGGTCGCGGCCGATCACCAGGTCGGAGCAGCCGAAGTTCTGCCGGAACAGCGCGTGCAGCAGCGCCTCGCGCGGGCCGCCATACCGCATCTCGATCGGATAGCCCGCCTGAATCACCGTGCCCGGCACGAAATAGTGCTCGACCAGCGCGTCGATCGCCTCGACCCGCACTTCGGCCGGGATGTCTCCGGCCTTCAGTTTGCCCAGCACCTGATGGATCAGCACACCGTCGCAGATTTCGATGCCTATCTTGGCGAGGTATTCGTGGCTGCGATGCATCGGATTGCGGGTCTGGAAGGCGGCGACCCGCGACCAGCCCTTCTCCAGGAACATGGCGCGGGTCTCGGCCGGGCGCATGTAGAGGCCCTTGTACTGTTCCGGATAGACTCCCTCGGAAAGCGCGGTGACACGGCCCGCAAGGTTCACCGGCCCCTGCTCCATCACCTTCTGCACGCCCGGATGTTTCGGATCGGTGGTGCGGTAGATATGTTCGCACTCCAGATTCTTGTCGATCGAATATTTCTCGGTGACTTCGAGGATGCCCATGACTTCGCCGGAATGGTCGTCGACGAGGGCCACCTCTTCTTCGATGCCGATCGAATCGGCCAGGGCCTGCTGCGTCGACAGGGTGATCGGGATCGGCCAGAACAGGCCGTCCGCCATCTTCATGTCGACACAGACGCCGCGCCAGTCGGCTTCGCCCATGAAACCGTCCAGCGGCGTGTACGCGCCCATCGCCATCATCACGAGGTCGGAGGTCTCGCGGCTGGACATCGGGACGCGCGTCAGCGTCGACGCCCGTTTCAGTTCCTCGGCCCGTTCGGACTCCGGGGCCAGCAGCGGCTTCAGCACACCGCCGCCATGGGGCGGCACAAGTTTCGACATGGCGTTTTCTCTCATTCCTGTGGTTATCACATCGTCCAACCCGCGGGCGCCCAGAGCGCCTCCCGCAAGACTTCCCCTAAAAAATACCAGATATCTTCCACACACAAGAATACTCTAATATGCGAATGTGTTTTTCGCTCGCATTCCCCGCGCGTCGTTGATTGTGTAACAAGGTATCTTCACGAGGTTCACGATGGCCGATCCGCCATGGCGAACCGGGGCCGAGAATCGCCGCATCCGCCATGCCTGCGAGGTGATCGTCGACGAGGCCGGGTTGGACAAGAACATCATCAAGGCGACCAAGCTCGAAGAAAAAGCGAATCAGGGTCGTCTCAGCGCCTGGCGCCATTGCGGAACGCCAGCGCCCCTGCCGCAAACATCGCCGGGACCACCGCCAGCACCAGCGGCATGGCATGCGCGCCGAGCACCTGCATGGCGCCGCCGGTGATCGCCGGACCGATAATGCTGCCGACGCAATAGGCGATGACCATGGTCGAGTTGGCCGAGGCCAGGGCGTCGCCCGCGACGCGCTCGCCCTGCAGCGCCAGCGCCAGCGTGTAGAGGCTGACCGTGGTGCCGCCCCACAGGAACAGCACCGGCCACAGCAGCGCCGGAAGATCCAGCGCATAGGGCACCAGAAGCGGGCATAGCGCGCCCACGACGGCGCAGGCGATCAACAGCCGGAACCGGCCGAAACGGTCGGCCAGCCAGCCGGTCGGAATCTGCATCGCCACGGTACCCGAAATCAGAACCGTCAGCAGGATCAGGGCCCCGTCCTCGCTGAGGCCGCCGCGCAATGCATAGACCGGCAGCAGCGACAGGATCGACAGGTCGATGAATCCGCAGGCAAATACCGCCGCCATGATCGTCGGGGCCGCCAGCAGGCTGCGCAGTTGCGATTGTCCGCCATGCCCGGCGGCCCGCGGGGCCAGACGCCGCGCCATCATTAGCGGCAACGCCGAGAGCAGCAGCAACCCGGCGCTGACCGCGAAGGGCACCAACCCGTCAAGGCCCACCGCCGCCACCACCATCGGCCCGGCGGCAAAGCCGATGCCTAGTACCGTCGAATAGATACCTGCGATCAACCCGCGATTGGCATCGGTCGCCATGGTGTTCAGCCAGGTCTCGCCGACCACCCAATGCACCGAGATGCCGACCCCCATCAGGAAGCGCAACACGAACCAGAACCAGACATTGTCGGCCGCCGGTACCGCCAGAATCGCCACCGCCGTCAGGGCGGCGCCGACATACATGGCGCCCAGCGCGCCTATGCGCCGCACCAGACGCGGCACCACCGGCGCCATCAGTGCAACCGCGGCCGCGCCGGCCGAGGCGTTCAGCCCGGACACCGACGCGCCGTGACCCAGCCGCTCGATCAGCAGCGACAGCAGCGGCGCGGTGATCCCCATGGTCATGCCGACCGCCAGGATGCTGGACATCACCGCGGTCAGGCTGCGCCTGCGCACGGCCGGGGTGATGGCCAGAACATGGGTATCCGCCCGCGATGCGGGCGACGGATCGTGCGACACGACGGGAATCTCCATTGGAACCGTATTTCCGCCGTTTCCTAGCATATCCCGCTAGACTGCGCCATCCGGCGGTGGAACGTCCACGGCCGCACGCCTCCACACGGACTGGATCCGAAGCCATGAACGACCGGATGAAGGACCTCGTCGATCGCCTGCGCGTGCTGGAGGATGAGATCGAGACGGAAATATGCGGCCGGCGCCAGCGCTTTCGCTACACCGTCGAGAACCGGCGCGTCGTCTTCGAGGCGGGCTTGCTCGAACGCCACCGGGAATTGCGGCGCACGCTGCGCGCCTTCCTGGCCGAATCCGGGTTTCTGGAGGCGATCACCTCGCCCTTCATCTATTCGCTGATCGTGCCGCTGGCGCTGCTCGATGCCTTCGTCCTCGTCTATCAGAATGTGTGTTTCCGGGTCTATGGCATCCCGCTGGTCGTCCGCTCGCGCTACGTCGTCATCGACCGGCACCGCCTGGCCTATCTGAACGGCATGGAAAAGCTGAACTGCGTCTATTGCGGTTATGCCACCGGCGTCATCGCGCTGGCCCGCGAGGTGGCGGCGCGCACCGAGCAGTACTGGTGCCCGATCAAGCATGCCGGCGGCATCCGCCCGCCGCACGATCGCTATCGCGATTTCATCGATTTCGGCGATGCCGAGGGCTATCGCGACCGCCGGGAGGATTTGCGCGGCCGTGCGCGGGAGGAGTGACCTGCCCCCGCGCCGGCCCGCATTCAGGCGAGCGCCTGCTTGAGGAATGCCATGGTCCGCGACCAGGCCAGCGTTGCCGCCGCCTCGTCGTAGCGGGCCGCCGCCGTGTCGTTATGGAAGGCGTGGTTGACGTTGTCGTATATATAGGCGGTGTAGGTCACGCCCGCTGCCTTCAACGCCGCCTCGTAGCCGGGGATGCCGGCATTGATGCGCTCGTCCAGCCCGGCATAATGCAGCAGCAATTTCGCCTTGATCCTGGGCACGTCGGAATCGTCCGGCACCCGGCCGTAGAAGGCCACCGCCGCATCCAGGTTGGACGCATGCACCGCCGTCTGGTTCGCCAGGCCGCCGCCCCAGCAGAATCCGACGCAGCCAACCCTGCCCGTCGCATCCGTGTGGCCGTCGAGGTAGTCGACCGCGGCCACCGCGTCGGCGACGGTGGCCGCCGCGTCCAGCTTGCCGATCATGTCGCGCGCGGCGTCCTGGTCGTCCGGGGTGCCGCCCATCGGCGACAGGAAATCCGGTGCGAGCGCCAGGAACCCCTCCAGCGCGGCGCGGCGCGCCACGTCCTGGATATGCGGATTGAGGCCGCGGTTCTCGTGGATCACCATCACCGCCGGCAGTTTGCCCGTGGCGTTGGCCGGGCGCGCCAGGTAGCCGGTCATCTCGCCGGCGGCGCCGGGAAATTTGACCGTCGCGGCCTTCACCCGCCCATCGCCCTCGGCGACAATGGCGGCTTGGGCATAGTTGGCCTCCAGAAGCGGCGCGATGGCGGCGGCGGCGGCCGTGCCGCCGGCCAGCCTGCCCAGCCGGTCCATGAACTTGCGACGGTCGAGCGTGACATGGGTGTATTCGTCGTAGAGCCGGATCATCTCCGGCGTGATCTTGTTCATCGATCTCTCCTCCCGGCTGGCTATACGTGCCCTGCGTGGATGTACACGTCAGGAGCCAGGAGTATGTCGCGGCTTTTGCCCGCTGGAAATCCCGCGATACGGGCGGACACGCGTTTGTGATCGACGGTCAGTCCGCGGTCGGGAACACCTTGAAGTGCAGGTCGCGCTCATAGACATCGACGTCGTCGACCCGCTTCAGGAAGCCGACCGCCGCATAGGTCAGCGGCGTCGCCAGCGCCTCGTAGGCCGACTTCACCAGCCACTGGGTAACCACTGCCGTCGCCAGCGCCTCGACCGGCATGATCCCGGCGAAGGCCAGGGTGATGAAAACGGCGGAATCGAGCAACTGGCCGATCAGGGTCGAGCCGATGGTGCGCAGCCACAGATGCCGGCCTTCAGTCGCCAGTTTCAGGCGGGCCAGCACATAGGAATTCACCAGCTCGCCCACCAGATAGGCGGCGAAGGACGCGGCCAGGATGCGTGGGGTCGCACCGAGGATGCGGTCGAAGGCGTCCTGCCCGTCCCAGAACCCGGCCGCCGGCAGGGCGCCGGCCACGGCGATCGCCGCCACCGCAAGCAGATTGCACAGGAAGCCGAGCCAGATCACCTGGCGGGCGCGGGCAAACCCGTAGACCTCGGTCAGCACGTCGCCGAGAATGTAGCTGAGCGGGAACACGATCACCGCCGCCGGCAGAACCAACCCGCCGACGTCGATCAGCTTCACCGCCGTGATGTTGGAGACAATCAGGCAGGTCACGAACAGCGCGGTTACCAGAAGGAACCACGAGGAATGGCGGGTGGGTGCGGTGGTCCGGGGCATCTTGCGTCTCCATGATCGGCGGCGGCCGGTGCTTTGCACCAAGCGGCGGCGCAAGTCAAGCCGACAGGCCTCGCAGCAGCGCGGCGTGGCCAATAGGTCCACAGTCATGGCTTCAAGATGAATTGCCCCGGTGCAAGACAAGCCGTCGCGCCGTCTCCCGGCGTTCCATTCCGTGCGCGCTTCGCGGGTGGCGTGCGCCGCCTGCCGGAAGGCGACCCGCCGATGGATCCCCGCGGTTGAATTCCGGCACCGATCAAAATCTTTCCCGGTGGTATTTTTCCCGTGTCTGAGGATTCGATTACGAGTCCAGACAGCGATTCTATAGATTATCTATCGTGCAATAAAAACGAAGTATTCGGTTTCGTCGATATATCGAATTTTAAGATTTCTACTTTTTCTCGGAATCCGGCCACGCGTAAAAATAACTGAAAAATTAAAGATAAATGGAACTGATAATTCGACGAAACGACCGGATTCCAACGGTTTTTTTCCCAGGCCCTCATATATATTCTCCCAGCGAAGCCAAACGGGCTCCGCGCTATTGATGCCGTAAGGAGCATAATTACATGTTGCGGGAATTTTTGAATGACGAATCGGGCGCGACCATGATCGAATACGGTCTGATCGCCGCGCTGGTGTCGGTTGCCGCGATTGCGGCGCTGACCTTCCTCGGTACCTCTCTGACGAAGATTTTCAATAACGTCGCGGCTATTCTGACCTCGGTTTGATCGAAACCCGGCCGGTTGGGGCGCGTCGGACGCAGAGGGCCGGTTTCGATACAGGACACGGGCGGTGCGGGTCAGGCACCGCCCGAACTTGTTTCGGGTGGAGCCCCCCCGAAATCCGGCACGCCAGTGGACAGCCTCACGCCGGCCGCGATAGCGCCGCGCTTTTCCATGACACCCCGGCTGAAACCCGTGGAATTCGCCCGTGCATGGGGTTGAATTCCGGAATCGACGTCCGCCCTTCCCCTGTCGCGCCCGGTCATGTATAGCAGCGCGGCCATGAAGACCGTCGATTTCGATTTCGACCTGCCCGAGGCGCGCATCGCCGAACGGCCCGCCAGCCCGCGCGATTCCGCGCGGCTTCTGGCGGTCGAGGATGACGAATTCCGCGACCTGGCGGTGCGCGATCTGCCCGGCCTGCTGCGGCCCGGCGACGTTCTGGTGTTCAACGACACGCGCGTGCTGCCGGCCCGCCTGCGGGGCCGGCGCGGCGAGGCGGCGATCGAGGTCACCCTGCACAAGCAGGAAGGGCCGGCCGAATGGCGCGCCTTCGCGCGGCCGGCCAGGCGGCTGCGGGCCGGCGACACGGTGATCTTCGCCGAGGGTTTCAGCGCCGCGGTCGCGGAGAAGGGCGAGGGCGGCGAGATCCTGCTGCGCTTCAACCTGGCCGGGCCCGCGCTGGTGGCGGCACTGCATGCGCATGGAACCATGCCGCTGCCGCCCTATATCCGGCGCGAAGGCATGGCCGATGCGCGCGACCGCGCGGACTACCAGACGATGTTCGCGGCCGTCGAGGGCGCCGTCGCCGCGCCGACGGCCGGGCTGCATTTCACCCCGGCGCTGATGGCGGCGCTGGCGGCGCGCGGTGTCGTCGCGGTGCCGCTGACGCTGCATGTGGGCGCCGGCACCTTCCTGCCGGTCAAGGTCGAGGATGTGAGGGATCACCGCATGCACAGCGAATACGGCGAGATTTCCGCCGCCACCGCCGAGGCGATAAACCGGGTCCGCGCCGCCGGCGGGAGGGTCGTGGCGGTGGGCACCACGGCATTGCGCCTGCTGGAAAGCGCGGCCGACGCAACCGGGATCCTGCACCCATTCGCCGGCGACACCGCCATCTTCATCACGCCGGGCCATCGCTTCCGCATCGTCGACCTGCTGATGACCAA
>JAHELM010000089.1:0-1049 GCA_024644185.1 Rhodospirillales bacterium
CGAGGCCTTTGACGCGGTCGTGGCCATCTTCATCCAGTTCGCCCCGCCGGCCGAGCGCGCGCACATGTTCGAGGGCATGAAACAGGCGCTGCGCCCGGGCGGGGTGCTGCTGATCGAGGGCTACCGGCCGAAACAACTGGATTACGGCACCGGCGGGCCAAAAAACGTCGAGCAGCTCTACACCAGGGCGCTTCTGGACTCGGCCTTCGGCGATCTCGCCGAACTGGAGATCCGCGACTACGATGCCGAGGTGGACGAAGGCGCCGGCCATTCCGGCATGTCGGCCCTCATCGACCTGATCGGCCGGAAATAGACGCCCTCACCCGTCGCCCTCGTGGTCGTGGGCATGGCCGTGGTCGTGATGGTGGTGATGGTGGTGATGGTGATGGCCGTCTCCGTGGTGATGGTGGTGATGCTGTCCGGAATCCTCGCCGTGATGGATGCGCTCGTGCCGTCTCGTGCCGCGCGGATCGTCGCTGAACACCAATGACTTGATGGTTACCGGGACGGTCTTCGACGGCAGCCGGATGCGGCCCAGATCGATATAGTCGAAGTCGCGCAGCAGCACGCCGTCGATCGCCAGAATCTCGCTTCCCACTCCCAGCTCGTTGCGCAAAATCGAGCCCAGGGTCAGCGCCACGTCGCCATCCAGCATGACATAGAGCGGCAGACCGCGTGCAATCCGGCCGGCGACACCGGTGGCAATACCCTCGGCAAAGGCCCGGATCCTCGCATATTCCGGGTCTCCGCCCCATTCGAAGGCCAGCGCCAGATCGGAATCCGATCCGTCCAGGTCGAAACTCGTGACATGTGCCCGGATCGCCCGCGCGACCGCCTCGGCGGAAACCGCGCCATCCAGCGACAGGTCGGGCTTGAGAACCTGCACGTTGCGGCGCGGCAACAGTGCGCCCGGCGTCGAGATATAGCCGGTATTTCCACTGAGCTGGACGCTGTATTCCGACGCACCCAGCGCCGTCGCCCGGATGCATTCGCCGGCCGGCATCATCGGTCCGGGCATGGCGCCGGCCTCTGCCCGTCTTCTCAACGCC
>JAHELM010000089.1:1059-7964 GCA_024644185.1 Rhodospirillales bacterium
ACCGAGAAACTTCCCAAGATCGCCGAAATCGCGCGTTTCGCGGCGATAGACATATTCGGCCACGCCGCCGGAAAACATCACCCCGTCGATCCGGCCGAATTGGCCAATCGGATCGGTGAGGTACAGGCGCATTGCGTCTTCAGGCGGCGCCGATGCCAGGGCGGAGATCAGGACTTCCGCCATGCTCTCGGCGACAAGACGCAGATCGCCGGCGCCGATGCGGTCGCCCGGCGCCCAGTCGAAACCGGCGCGCGCCGCGTGATGTCGGCCGGCCGGATCCAGCCGGACGATACGACCGTCCGCGTCGACCACGATCAGCCGTCCGCCGACATGGATGGCGGCGGTGGCCAGAACCCTGCCCGCCTCGATAAGTCCCAGCTTCGTCGTGCCGCCGCCAATGTCGATATTGAGGATCCGCTTGTCCGCATCGTGACTGACGCGCGCGGCACCGGAACCATAGGCGGCCAACATCGCCTCCATGTGGTGGCCAGCGGTGGCGCAGACGAATTCACCGCCCTGCTCGGCCAGGATGGCGGCAATCCGTTCGGCATTTTCGCGACGAAGCGCTTCGCCCGTCAGGATCACCACGCCGGAATCGATATCGTCGGGATGCAGGTTTGCCTCGCCATAGGCCTCGTCGATGATCGCCCCCAGCGCACGGTCGTCGATCCGGTCGTCATCGGCATAGGGCGTCAGGCGCACAGGCGACTGGTACAGGGTCTCGCGCTCGACCACCACATAGCGACTGGTCAGATCCATGCCATGGCGTTGCAGCAGGATGCGCGAGAATACCACCTGCGTGCCCGACGAACCGATGTCGATGCCAACGCTGCGCAGCGTGACATTGTCCTGCACCCAGATGGGATTATCCTCCAGCGCTCCGCCCGCGGGAAAATCGTCGTGGTCGTGATCGGCATCCGGCCCATGCTCGTGAGGCGCGAATTCGCCATAAACATGATCTTCCAGGCTGTGCCCTGCCATGGTGGCCTTCGGGTCGCGATCGGGCATATGGGCTCCGGCAAAAAATACGGGTTGTTCCGCTATGCGGACCGGCGGTCCGTTGACGAAAGTGTAGTCCGGCAATACTGTGCGTCAAGCGAAGAACAGCCCCGGCGCGGTCGGGTACATTGGCGCGCCGACAGCGCGCATCAGGCGGATAACGGAGGATAAGCCTTGGCGAAGGACGCTATCGTTTCGGACAAACTGGCCAGCAAATTCGCGACCGAGAAGGATTCGCCCTATACGCGCTGGGTGCGCGGCGAAGGGCTGGACATCGTCAGCGCCCATTACGTGCCCAGCCTGAACACCGTCGACCTGAAGCCGTGGGGCCGTCGCGGCGGGCGTGCGGTGTTCATCAATCACGATGCCTCGCGCACCTCGAACGACTGCTATGTCTGCGAAATTCCAACGGGCGGCAACCTGGCCCCGCAGCGCCAATTGTTCGAGGAGATGATCCTGATCCTGTCCGGCCGGGGTTCCACCGCCGTCTGGAACGATTCGGGCGCGCGGGTCACCTTCGAATGGGGCCCCGGCGCGATGTTCGCCATCCCGCTGAACGTCTGGCACCAGCACTTCAACGGGTCGGGCCAGGAAACGGTACGTTATGTCGCGGTCACCAACGCGCCGCCGGTGATCAATCTGTACGAGGACGCGAATTTCGTCTTCAACACCCCGTACGAGTTCAAGAACCGCTTTAACGGCGAGTCGGACTATTTCGCCAACAAGGGCGAGCAGAAGGGCCTGCTTCTGGAGACCAACTTCGTCTCCGATGCGGTGAACCTGCCCCTGATCGCAGCGAAGGAACGCGGCGCCGGCGGCGGCCATATCCGCTTCTCCATGGCCAAGGGCTCGATGAACAGCCACATCTCGCAATTCCCCGTTGGCACCTACAAGAAGGGTCACCGGCACGGACCCGGCGCGCATGTCATCATGCTCAGTGGCGAGGGCTACAGCCTGATGTGGCCCGAGGGTGAGGAACCGCGGCGCTACGACTGGCAGGCCGGCACCATGATCGTGCCGCCGAACATGTGGTTCCACCAGCATTTCAATACCGGCCAGACGCCGGCGCGCTACCTTGCCTTCAAACACGAGGTGGTTTCGGTCCGCAACGCCCAGGGCGTGCCCAAGGCGTGGATCAGCATGCGGATCGGCGGCGACCAGATCGACTATGCCGATGAACAGACCGCGGTTCGTACCATGTTCGCCGACGCCTTGTCGAAGAACGGCCTGACGCCGCGGATGGATGGGGCCTACGAGGCGGAACTCGCCGACTTGCCGCCGAAATCGGCGGCCTGAAGAACGTGGCCCGGCATCGCGGCAATGCCGGGCCCGACTTTCTCAGGTTTCGATCGTAACCCGGCCGCCCTCTATCACCGCCTTGTAGGTCTTCAGCGGAACCATGCAGGGCGGCGACACGATCTCGCCGGTGCGGATGTCAAAGGCGCCGTTGTGGAAGTCGCATTCGATCACGTGGCCGTCCAGATATCCGTCGGACAGCGATCCCGGCCCGTGGGTGCAAAGATCGTCGGTAACGAAGTACTCGCCATCGACGTTGTAGACCGCCAGCGTAAGCCCCCCTGCCTCGACTTTCCGGACATTGCCCGAGGTCACTTCATCGGTCGAACACAGATCAATACGTGCAGCGGTCTCCGCCATTCCTTGCTCCTTGGTTGACGTCTCGAAAGGTGCGATGTAGGCTTGCATAAATAAGGGAACACTGTTCCGTATGCAAGAACAGTCTGGAAAAATTCTCTATAAACCGCACGGGCCGGCAACCGCATCGCTGCGTCCGGCCATCGGTGCGATGGCGGGTTCCGAGGGCATCATGGCGCACAGGGAGGATTCTTAATGCTGCGCAAGGAAGTCAACGATCTACTGACCCAAACGGGGACCGCAACCCCGATGGGGACCCTGTTCCGGCAATACTGGATTCCGGCCCTGCTGGCCGAGGAACTGCCGGCGAACGACTGCCCGCCCGTCCGGGTCAAACTGCTCAGCGAACGCCTGATTGCCTTCCGCGACAGCGGCGGCAAGATGGGGCTGATCGACGAATTCTGCGCCCATCGCGGCGCCTCGCTGTGGTTCGGGCGCAACGAGGAAGGCGGCATCCGCTGTCCGTATCACGGCTGGAAATTCGACGTCAGCGGCCAGTGTCTGGAAATTCCGTCCGAACCGGCGGAAAGCGGGCTGTGCGAGAAGGTCAAGCTGACCGGTTATCCGCTGGTGAAGATCGGCGACATACTGTGGACCTATATGGGCCCGAAGGAACAGCAGCCGCCCCTGCCGGAATGGGAATTCGCGACGGTGCCGGCGGAACAGACATTCACGTCCAAACGCTGGCAGGAATGCAATTGGCTGCAGGCGATGGAAGGCGGCATCGACTCCAGCCATGTCTCGTTCCTGCATAGCGGCTCTCTGAAAACCGACCCGTTGTTTCGGGGCGCGGCCGGCAACAAGTACAATCTTCAGGACAAGATGCCGGTCTTCGAGGTGGTCGAGAGTGCGGGCGGCCTGTTCATCGGCGCCCGCCGCAACGCCGAGGACGGCAAGTACTACTGGCGCATCACGCCTTGGGTCATGCCCTGCTTCACCATGGTCCCGCCGCGCGGCGATCATCCCATGCACGGGCATTTCTGGATCCCGATCGATGACGAGAACTGCTGGGCCTGGAGCTACGACTACCACCCCGTGCGCGCGCTGACCGCCGAGGAACGCAAGGCGATGCAGGATGGCCACGGCGTGCACGTAAAATACGTTCCCGGCACCTATCGCCCGCTGGCCAACAAGGACAACGACTACTTGATGGATCGCGAGGCCCAGCGCCGGGGCGACACCTATTCCGGTATCGAGGGAATTGGCATGCAGGATGCCTCGCTGCAGGAAAGCATGGGACCCATCGTCGACCGGACCAAGGAAAACCTGGTCTCGACCGACAACGGCATCATCATGGCCCGCCAACGGCTGCGCAAGGCCGCGCTGGCGCTGAAGGACCAGGGCATTCGTCCACCTGGCATCGACCCGGCGCATCATCGGGTTCGTTCGGCGGCGGTACTGCTTCCGTCGGATCAGGCCTTCCAGGATGCTTCCCAGGACGACTTGCGGGTTCGTCCGGGCGTCCGGCAGTCTTCGGTCTGACGGACAGGGTATTTGACAAAGGGGGTGGTCCCAGCCGGCATCAGAACCGGCGGGACCGCCAGCCAAAGAGGGTAAGAATGACGCTGTTGAGCGACTGCGCCAGCGCGGCGACCGCGGCCGAGGCCCGGTATCGGGTGAATTACCCGAATTCACGGCCGCGGACCACGCGGATCGTCGCCCTCGACGAGGCGGCCGCAACCGCCATGCGCATGGCGGCCGATTCCAGTTGGAACGGCGCGCGCTTCCTGGTTTGCCAGGGCCGCAGCCGCGGCGCGCAGGGTCTCGATTCGATCCCGCCCGATCTCGATCTTCGCGCCGCCGACGGGGTCGTCACCCGGCTGAGCGACGAACTGCCGGGCACCGATTGCGTGGTCATGGTCGGCACAGCCACCGCCAACCGAGAGGCCGCTTCGATTATCGGCACGGCCTGCCGGGCCCGCGGCATCGCGGCAACTGGGCTTCTGGTCGCGCCGGCGGGCGACACCGCCCCGCTCGGCCCCGCACTCGCGGCACTGCGACCCACCGCACGAATGCTCGTCGTCGCCTCGGATGTGGAGTACATACCCGAAATGCTTGCCGCGCTCAGGGCATGACGGGGCAGGAATTGAAACACCGGGCAAGAGGATAAGTCCTTCGTGGAAAATTGGTCACTGCTGGCTTTCGGCATCCTGGTTGGAATGCAACATGCGCTGGAGGCCGACCACCTGGCCGCCGTGGCGGCATTGAGCGCGGGCCGAACCACCCGTCGCGGTGTCATGCTGCGCGGGGCCTGGTGGGGCGTCGGCCACACCGTCGCGCTGTTCGCCATCTGCGGGACAGTGATTCTGCTCGGCCTTACCCTGGAAAGCCGGGTCGAGGCGGCGGCGGAATTCTGCGTCGGCATCATGGTTACGCTGCTGGGGCTGAATGTGCTGCGCACCATGCTGCGCCGACGCATCCACTTCCACGCGCACGACCACGGCGACGGGCGACAGCATATCCATGCGCATGGGCACCACGGTCAGGCCCCGCATACGGCCAGCGCACATGCCCACCGTCACCCGAATCGCGGACTGGTGAAGGCGATGGCGATCGGTCTGCTGCATGGCGCGGCCGGTTCGGGCGCGCTGCTGGTCCTGATCGTCGCCGCGACCCGGTCGCTACCGGCGGCACTGGCCTATATCGCCTGCTTCGGCATCGGCTCGATCATCGGCATGGCGGCATTGTCCTTCGTCGCCTCGTTCCCGCTGCGGGCGGCGGAACGCGGCGCTGCCTGGCTGAATACCGCGACGATGACGGCGATCGGCCTGACTGCCGTCGCGGTCGGCGGCAATATCGCGATCGAAAGCTGGATGAGCCTCGGGTTTTAGCTACCGGGCGGATCCGGTCGGACGCGGCCTGTCCGGAATGGGCCGATTGGAAAGGAACGCTTCATGTGTGGCGACGTCGAGGATGACACGCAGTACGACGATGCCCTGTTCGCCCGGTTGCTCGCACTGGCGCGCAAATACGGTGGCGTGCCGGATCTCTCGCGCCAGCCGGCCGACCGCGGCCCCGACCCCGGCCGCTATATGGACGGGCTGTTCGGCGATACCCTGACCCGGGCGCTGGACGACGCCGCGACAGCCCCCGAGGGGACGCGCGCCGACACCGTGGCCGCTCAAGCGATCGTATTCGCGCGACTGGCGGGGTTCCTGGCCGGGCAATTGCCGCCAGAGGCCGATCTGTTCCGCGGCGCCATGGAAGCCTTCATGGACGGTCATGGCGAGGCCTCCCGGCCCCTTCACGACCACGGGCACGGGCACCATCATCACGGGCACGGGCACGGGCACGACCATGACCACGAGCACTGAGCGCGAGGACGTACCGGACGGCGATCCGGCCGAGAATGACGGCGACGGCAAGGCCGCGCCCCCCGTGCTGGGCCTGGGTCTGCTGCGCAAGAGTTTCGGTCGCGGATTCTGGGGCTTTGCGGTGTTTGCCGGGGTCTCGGCAGTGCTGTGCTATGTCATCCGGGGGCCCGAGGAATTCGCCGGCGCGGTGGAAGACGACATCCAGATGCTGCTGGACACCCTGCCCCGTGTGATCGCCGCCATGGCGGTAGCCGGCTTGATCTGGGTGATGCTGCCGCGCGACAGACTGACCCGGTTGATCGGGAGCGACAGCGGTTTGCGCGGGCTGGTGGTCGGAACGATCGCCGGCATCGTCACGCCGGGCGGACCGTCATCCGCCTTTTCGCTGCTGGCCATCCTGGGCGGCGCCGGCGCCGACCGTGGCGCGCTGGTCGCCTATATCACCGCCTGGTCGATGCTGGGCCTGCAGCGAATCCTGGTCTGGGACGTGCCATTCATGGGAGCGGAATTCTCGCTGACCCGCTTCCTGGTCTGCCTGCCGCTGCCGGTTCTGGCAGGGTTGCTGGCCCGCCGCCTTCCCTTCGCCGTGGTTCTGGCCGATCCGCTGGGTGGCAAAGGGCGGCGGCTATGAGCATCGGCCTGGTCGTCCTTTACGGGCTTCTGGGTATCCTGGCGCTGGTCGCGCTGGCGCGCGGCGACGAGACCCTGCGGCTGAGCGCGCGGCGCGCCGTCGAACAGTTCTTCATCCTGGTACCGCGGATGTTTCTGGCGCTCATGGCGTCCGGTTTCATCGCCCGGCTGATTCCCAGCGAGGTCATTGCCCGATTTCTTGGCCACGAGGCCGGTTTCATTGCCATCGTCGTAGCCTCGATAGCCGGGTTGATCGTGCCGGCCGGGCCGGTGATCGCCTTTTCAATCGCCGCCGTCTTCGCGCGCAGC
>JAHELM010000090.1:0-3711 GCA_024644185.1 Rhodospirillales bacterium
CCAGCGGAACGGCCGGCGGAAGCGCAACGCCAGCCAGGCGATACACACCTCCTCGGTCTGCAATACGCATTTATAGCCGAAGCCGCCGCCGACATCGGGCGGCAGCACGCGGATCCGGCCCTGGTCGATCCCCAGGCATTCCGCCAGCCCGGTGCGGATCATGTGCGGCACCTGGGTGGAGGTCTGCACCACCAGCTGGTCGGCGCGGTCGTCCCAATACGCCAGGACGCCCTTGCCCTCCATCGGCACCATGCACTGGCGCGCCGTGCGGAATTCGCGCTCGATCGTCACCGCCGCGCCGGCGGCGACGCTGTCGATATCGCCCTTCACGGCGGTGGTCAGGAACAGATTGTCGCCCCAGTCCTCATGCACCAGCGGGCTGTCCGGCCGGCGCGCGGCCAGGCTGTCGAGGACCGGCGGCAGTTCGTCGTATTCGACCGCCACCAGTTCGGTCAGATCCTCGGCCTCGGCGCGCGTCGCCCCCAGGCACATCGCCACCGGCTCGCCGGCATAGCGCACCTTGCCGGTCGCCAGAACGGGGAATTCGGATTCCTTGTATGTCGGCAGGCTGGACCGGGCGACGATCGGGCCGACCCCGGTCAGATCCCCGGCGAGGAAGACGCGGGACGCGGAGTCGTCGGGCCGGTCGACGCGGACGATCCTGGCATGCGCCAGCGGGCTGCGCAGGAACGCCACCTCGGTAATGCCGGGCATCCTGATGTCGGCGACGAAAATCCCGCGGCCATGCACCAGCCGCTGGTCTTCCTTGCGCCGGACGCTCTTGCCGATTCCGGTTCCGGTCATCGGTTGCCCCCCAATGCGGCTCCCCCCGCCGATCTTCGCGTCGATTGCCGGTCTTCGCAAGCCGGTCGAATTGATCCGTATGCTGAGCTTTTTTGCACCGCCTTGTCAAGCGGCACACCGGCAGGCGCGCGGCGCCATTTTCCCTCAGCGTGCTGACGATGCATGCTATAGTGGCGGTGCCGGGGTGCACCCGCGCAGCGAAAAAATCATGGGGCGAATTCCAGGTGGAAAAACGGAACCGGCCGGCCGGCAACGATGTCAGACCGGACGATATCAGATCGCCGGAGCTGATCGAAAAGCACGACTTGCTGTGGAGCCGGCCGGGCTATCTGATCCGGCGCCTGCACCAGGCGCATGTGGCGCTGTTCATGGAAGAATGCGCCGACGTGAACATCACGCCGGTGCAGTTCGGCTTTCTGACCATCCTCGATGGCGGGGCGAAGCTGGATCAGGCGACCCTGGGGGCGGAAGTCGGGATCGACCGCACGACCACGGCCGATGTGGTCAACCGGCTGGAGGGGCGCGGGCTGATCCGCCGCGAAACCAACCCCGGCGACCGCCGCATGCGCATCGTCTCGATCACGCCGGAAGGCCGCGATTTCGTGCGCTCGGTGGTTTCGCGCGTCGAGGCGGCCCAGGTGAAGTTCCTCGCCCCGTTCAGCGAACAGGAACGCGCCGCCTTCCTGAAGCTGGCCGCCAGGCTGGCCGACCAGTCGGCCACCCCCAACGCGAAGGAATAGGCCGCGACCCGGGGAAGGCCCCGGCGCTCACAGCCCCACGAACTTCTTCTTGTCCGGTTTGCCGTTCCACGCGTCGGCGTCGGCGGGAACTTCGCCAACGCGGGTGATGTTTGGCCAGTCCCTGGCCGCCTTGGCGTTGAAGTCCAGCCATTCGGCGGCGGCCGGATCGGTGTCGTCGACGATCGCCTCGGCCGGGCATTCGGGCACGCAGACGCCGCAATCGATGCATTCGTCGGGGGCGATCACCAGCATGGTCTCGCCCTCGTAGAAGCAATCCACCGGGCAGACCTCGACGCAATCCTGATACTTGCAGCGAATGCAGTTCTCGATAACCACGAACGTCATCTGTATGTCCCTCGCGACAGAGTGAATCTAGTTTCCGGTGAAGGCGATGCCCTCGTCCACCGTTTCGGCGCCGCTTATGTCGGCCAGCGTCCGGCCGGGGCTTATCGCCTCCGGGTCCAGGCGCAATTCCAGCAGCGCGGGCGTGCCGGCCGCCAGCGCACGTTCGAAGGCGGCCGGAAAGTCCTCGTGCCGGGTCACCAGTTCGCCATGCGCCCCGTAGGCGCGCGCCAGCATCGCGAAATCCGGGTTGCGGATGGCGGTGCCGATGACCCGGCCCGGATAGCGGCGTTCCTGGTGCATGCGGATGGTGCCGTAGATGCCGTTGTTGACGACGATGAAGACCGCATTGGCGCCGTACTGGACGGCGGTGCCGATCTCCTGCCCGTTCATCTGGAAGCAGCCGTCGCCCGAAAAACCGACGACGATCCGGCCGGGATGCGCCAGCTTGGCCGCAACGGCCGCGGGCACGCCATACCCCATGGCGCCCGAGGTCGGCGCGGCCTGCGTGCCATGGCGCCGGTAGCGGTAGAAACGGTGCACCCAGCCCGCGTAATTGCCGGCGCCGTTGGTGACGATGGCGTCGTCGGGCAGGCGGTCGCGCAGGAAGCGGACGATCTCGCCCATCTGCAATTCGCCCGGATTGCCGGGCGGCTCGACATGGGCCAGGTATTCGGCGCGCATGGCGCCGGTGCGTTCGCGCCAGTCCGGCCGGTCGAAGGGTTCCAGCGCCGCCGCCGCCGCCGCAAAGCTGGACACGCTGGCGCCGATCGCCAGGTCGGCGGCATAGACGCGGTTCAGTTCCTCGACGCCCGGCAGAACATGCACCAGCCGCTGCCGCGGATAGGGCGCCTCGATCAGGCTGTAGCCGCCGGTCGTCATCTCGCCCAGCAGCGGGCCCACCACCACCAGCAGATCCGATTGCTCGATATGCCGGGCCAGACCCGGCCGGATGGCGATGCCGACATCGCCGGCGTAATTGTCGTGGCTGTTGTCGAAGCTGTCCTGACGGCGGAAGGCGCAGGTCGCCGGCAGGCCGTTGGCGGCGGCAAAGCGCATCATGTCGGTGCTGGTGCGCGCGGTCCAGCCGCCACCGCCGAGGATCAGCAGCGGCCGCTCGGCACGGCCCAGCATGGCGCGAAACCCCTGCATGGCGGCATCCGACACGCCGATCGGCAGCGATTTGACGGCGCGCGGCGCCGGCGCGGAAACGCTGGCCGACAGCACGTCCTCGGGCAGGGCCAGCACCACCGGACCGGGCCGGCCGCTGGTGGCGGTGTGAAAGGCGCGGCTGAGATATTCCGGAATGCGTTCCGTCCGGTCGATCTGCGCCACCCATTTGGCCATCTGGCCGTACATGCGGCGATAGTCGATCTCCTGGAACGCCTCGCGGTCGGCATCCGCGGTCGAGACCTGGCCGATCAGCAGGATCATCGGCGTCGAATCCTGGAACGCCGTATGCACGCCGATGCTGGCATTGGTGGCGCCGGGGCCGCGGGTGACCATGCAGATGCCCGGACGCCCGGTCAGCTTGCCATGCGCCTCGGCCATGAAGGCGGCGCCGCCCTCCTGCCGGCACACCACCAGTTGAATGTCGCCGCCGTGGTCGTAGAGCGCGTCCAGCACCGGCAGGTAGCTTTCGCCCGGCACGCAGAACACCCGCTCGACCCGGTTGGCGAGCAGGGCGTCGACGACAAGCTGGCCGCCGCTGCGCATGGCGGGGGTTCCCGTGTTCAGCCGAGGATCGGCAGGATATGGATGGCGTAGGAATGCCGGATCCTGCGCTTCAGAACCGGGTCCTCGATCTCGAAGGTGAAGCGCTCGG
>JAHELM010000090.1:3732-7939 GCA_024644185.1 Rhodospirillales bacterium
CGCCAGCGTACCGCCGAACATCAGCGTACCTTCCGCCAGTTCCTTGCCCGGGCCGACATATTTCTCCACCAGGTCGCGTGGGTGAAGCATGGTGGCGACCGGGCCTTCCTGGTACAGCTCCTCGCGCCCGGCATTGGCGATGTACGAGCGCAGGATCAACTGGTCCCAATGGTCCTCGACTTCCGCAAAGGGCCAGAATTCCGACGCCACCGGCTTGTCGCACATCTGCTTGGCGATGGTGATGCCATGGACTTCCGCCTTGCGGTCGGTATGGTCCGAACCGAGGCCGACCAGCAGCCGCCCGCCGGTCTTCAGCAGCACGAATTCCACCTCGCCGCTGGAATCGCCGCCCACCGCCTGGACATCGGTGGCGGTGTTGATGCGCGTGGCGCCGACCCGGTAATAGATCGGCGTGGTCTTGGGCCGCGGCACGCCGATCGCCTCCAGCTCCTTCATATGGTGTTCCATCGCCGCGACGTTGCGCGCGGTCCAGCCGCCGATGACGGCGTTTTCGATGGCGACCGTCTTCTTCTCGGTGCCGGTCTTCGAGGTGATCGCGATGGCGATCGTCTTGTCGATGCTCATGGGTGTGCCCGTTTCCTTGTTCGATCGGGGTTTCCGGTTCATTCCGCCGGGGTCTGGCTGGCCGCATCCTCGACCGACCGGCCGATCGCCAGCAGGTGGCGGTCCGCGCCATGCCCGCCGATCAGCATCAGCCCGACCGGCGCCGTGCCGGCCTCGTGGCAGGGGATCGAGAGGGCGCAGCGGTCGAGGAAATTGACCGCCGCGGCATTGCGCAGCAGCAGCAGGTTGGTGCGCATCGACTGGTCGCGGTCGGCCATCGCCTCCAGCGTCGGCGCGACGATGGGCACGGTGGGCGCGGCGACGCAATCGACCGTCGCGGTCTTGCGGCCGACCCGCGCGACGATGTCGGCACGGATGTTCAGGAGATCGATATAGTCGGCCGCGGTCTGCGACTTGCCCACTTCGAAGCGGCCGAGAATCCAGGGGTCGTAGCGGTCGGCGTATTTTTCCAGCAGCGGCCGGTGCCAGGCATGGGCCTCGGCCCCGACGAAACCGCCCTTGCGGTTGACGTTCGGCAGTTGCGCCAGTTCCGACAGGTCGAGATCGACGATCCGGGCGCCCGCCTTCGACAGCCGGGCGAGGGCGGCGGAAAACGACTTCGCCACGTGGTCGTCCAGCCCTTCGGTCAGGTAACCGGTCGGCACGCCGATGCGCAGGCCGGCCAGCGGGAAGGCTTCCGGCGCCTCGGCCGGGCCGCCGGTCAACACCGCATCCAGCAGGGCGCAGCATTCGACGCTGGCGCCCAGCGGCCCGACCGAATCCATCGTCGTCGACAGCGGCACCACGCCCTGGCGCGGCACCCGCGACGCCGTCGGCTTGAATCCGGTGATGCCGCACAGCGCAGCCGGGATGCGGCAGGAGCCGCCGGTGTCGGTGCCGATGGTCGCCGCCGCCATGCCGTCGGCGACGGAGACCGCGCCGCCCGAGGTGGAGCCGCCGGGAATGCGGCCGGTCGCCCGGTCGTAGGGACTTCGCGGCGTGCCGAAATGCGCGTTCATGCCGAGGCCGGAATAGGCGAATTCGGTCATGTTGGTCTTGCCGAGGATCGCCAGCCCGGCGGCCCGCAGCCGGGCGACGACCGGCGCATCCGCCATCGCCGCCGGCTGGTCGTCGAGCACGTGCGAGCCGGCCCGCGTGGTCTCGCCGGCAACGTCGAACAGATCCTTGATCGAGATCGGGATGCCGGCCAGCGGACCGGGCAGGGCATTGAGCTTGCGCGCCCGGTCCGCCGTGTCGGCGGCAAACCGCGCGGCCTCCGCATAGACCGTCCGGAAGGCCCGCTCGCCCTCGCCGGATTTGTCGGCGATGCGCGCCAGGCATTCCTCGACCAGCGCCCGGCTGGTTACCGTGCCCGCGGCAAGGCGGGCGGATATCGTCGACAATTTCCGCATGCGCGGCGTTCCTTCCCCTGGTGGAGCAAGCCGAACGGACGGATCACATCGGGTCGTAGTAATGCGTCTCCAGCAGCAGGGCGCCGGTCTCCGAACGGAACGGGCCATGGTAGACGCCCGGCGGGCGGCAGCAATAGGTGCCCTGCAGGAAGGTCTCGCCGCCGGTGCCGTCCGGCTTGCTGTTGGCGATCAGATCGCCCTGCAGCACATAGACCTCTTCCCAGTGGTCATGGACGAAGGGTTCGGTGGTGAAGGCGCCCGGCATGAAGCGCAGCAGCCGCGTATAGCCGCCCTTCTTCTTGTCCCGGTCGATGGTGCCGGCCAGAATCTTGATCTGGATACCCTTGGGATAGCCCTTCGGGGTTTCCCAGCCGGTGGTGAAATCGACCTGGAAGAATTCCTTGTGTTCCTTGTTGCATGCCATGGGCGGTGCCTCCGTGTTTTCGGGTTCCGGTTCGATTTCGGGGTTCAGGCGGTCGCCCGCTTCTTGGGGGATTGCTTGCCGATCGAATCCGGGTTGTTGCGCGTGGTGGTGAACTTGTTCTTCTCGAACACGCCGTCGGGAATGCTGAAATAGCCCTCGGCGTATTCCGCCTCGCCGGTCGGGCGCATGGCGATGGCGCCGAAGGGGCAGACATCCAGGCACAGCTCGCAGCCGATGCAGGCATCGGGATGCACCTCGATCTTGCCGTCGCCCTGGCTCAGCGCCTCGTAGAAGCACATCTGGATGCAGACCGTGCACGAGGGATTCTTGCACGCCGCCTGGTCGACCGCGACATGGGTGCGGGCGCGGCTGAACTGGTCGCTATAGGTTTTGGCGGCGCGGTTCGAGGCGATGGCGTGCATCGAGGGGATATCGGCATAGCCGTGCTCGTCCATGAAGCGCTCCAGCCCCTTGACGACCTTGGGCAGCCACTTGATGCCCTTGATCATCAGCACCGAGCCGATCTGCACGATGCCGGCGCCGGCCATGATGAATTCCACGGCGTCGCGGTGGTCGAAGATGCCGTTCGAGCCGGAAATCGGCACCCCCAGATCCTGATGCAGGCGATGCACCCAGCGCAGCGACAAGGGCTTGGTCCAGGTGCCGCCGATGCCCGCGGGGCCGCCGATGCGCGGCGTGCCGGTCTCGATGTCGATGGCAAAGCCGGTATAGCGGTTCGTCGCGGTCACCGCCGCCGCGCCGGCCGCCATCACCGCGCGGGCCACCTCGACCGGGCGCGCCTGGTCGGGCGTCAGCTTGACCATCACCGGGATCTTTACCGCCTCGGTCACCGCGCGGGTCACCGCCGCCGCGACCTCGGGTTCCTGGCCGATCATGCTGCCGCCATGCACGCCGGGCATCATCGCCGGATGCGGACAGCCGAAATTCAGTTCGACCATCGGCAGGCCGCAATCCTCGATGGTGCGGCAGATATCGACCCAGCCGTCGATGTCCCTGGCGCCGGCGCTGCCGATCAGATGCGCGCCGCGTTCGGCCGCATAGGCCTGGCATTCCTTCAGATAGGGAATCCAGTCCTTGTAATAGGTGCTGGAATAGCCCGAACGGCTGTAGAAGACGAAATCCCGCGGCACCTTGCCGTGGATGATCTCGCCCTCGTCGTTCATGATGCAGTATTTCGAATTCTCGGTCAGACGCGCCATGTCCTCGATGTCGGTCAGCGTCTTGACGATCGCGCCGGCGGCGCCGGCATCGAAGCACTGCTTGATCAGATCCGGGCTGTTGGTCGGCTCCAGCGAAGCCACGACCATCGGATTCTTGAATGTAAGACCGCAGAAATCGACTTTGAGATCGGCCATCGGCAAACTCCCTCACGGCGCATGCATCGGATTGTCGTCAGTATACTGAGTATTTTGCCGCCGAGTCAATTCCGCGGGCAACGGGTGGCGCGCTCAGCCGCCGTGGGCGACGACCGGATTTTCAAGAACCCCGATGCCGGCGATTTCCATGCGCACCACGTCGCCGGGGCGCAGGTATTTCGGCGGGTTGAAGCCGATGCCGACGCCGGCCGGGGTTCCGGTGGCGATCACGTCGCCGGGCATCAGGGTGATTCCGGCGGAAATCGTCTCGATCAGCGTCGGCACGTCGAAGATCAGCAGCGCGGTGTTGGACTCCTGGCGCAGCTCGCCATTCACCCAGCCGCGGATCGCCGTATCGGCCAGGTCGATCGCATCCGCCGTCGCCGCCACCGGCCCCATCGGGCAGAACCCGTCCTGCGACTTGCCGATCA
>JAHELM010000091.1 GCA_024644185.1 Rhodospirillales bacterium
CCAAGACACAGGGGCCGGAGACCATCCGCCCGGTTCTGGCCGCCGGGCAGCGGGTGTTCGGTGAGAACCGGGTGCAGGAGGCCGAAGGCAAATGGCCGGCGCTGCGCCGGGATTTTCCCGATATCGCGCTGCATCTGATCGGCCCGCTGCAGACCAACAAGGTACGCCAGGCTATCGCCCTGTTCGACGCCATCGAGACGCTCGACCGGCCGAAGCTGGCGCGCGCGCTGGCCGACGAAATCGCCCGGTCCGGCCGCCGCCCGCGCCTCTTCGTTCAGGTCAATACCGGCGCCGAGCCGCAGAAAGCCGGTATCCCGCCGCGCGAGGCGGATGGATTCATCGCGTTCTGCCGCGACGAATGCGGGCTGGTCGTCGACGGGCTGATGTGCATCCCGCCCGCCGACGAGGAGCCGTCGCTGCATTTCGCCCTGCTGGCGGAAATCGCGCGGCGCAATGCGCTGGCCGCGCTGAGCATGGGGATGAGCGCCGATTTCCCGGTCGCCATCGCCTTCGGGGCGACGCATGTGCGCGTCGGCACCGCTATTTTCGGGGCGCGTCCGGCACCGGCGGATTGATGCGGATCCGGTCGCCGGGCCGGCATTCGGCCAGCACCGCCAGCAGATCGGCCAGGCCGAGCGCGACGCAGCCTTCCGTGGGTTCGTATCCCGATCGCGCCACATGCATGAAAATGGCGCTGCCCAGATCCGGCACCGGCGGATCGTCGTTATGCCCGAGGATCACGATCGCGTCGTAGACCGCGTCGTCGCGCCAGAGCCTTTCGTGGCTTGCCGCGAAGGGCAGCGCGACCGGGCGGTTGTAGCGGGCGTCGCGCGGGTCGTCGCACCATCCGTCGCCGGGTTTCAGGGCGGCCAGGGCCAGCCCGGTCGCCGGGGCGGCGATCCGGTCCGCCCGGTACAGCACCCGGCGCAGCGCGAAGACCCCGACCGGGGTCGCGCCATCGCCTTCCCGCTTGTCCCGGCGCGGGCCGGAACGCCCCAGCGCACAGCGATAGCGCCGCCCCAGGCAGGTCAGAAATCCCGACGGATCGACCGTCACATCCATGGAAACCTACAGCAGGTGGCCGGCGCGCACCGCCTTGGTGCGCAGATAGCGTTCGTTATGGCCGTTCGCGGGGAAGGCATGCGGTACCCGCTCGGCGATGGCGATGCCGCACGACGCCAGGCCGTCAACCTTGGCCGGATTGTTGGTCAGCAGCCGGACGGCGTCGAAGCCCAGCGCGCGCAGCATCGTGGCGGCCGGCCGGTATACCCGCTCGTCGGCGTCGAAGCCCAGCCGCTCGTTCGCCTCGATGGTGTCGAAGCCGGCATCCTGAAGGCGATAGGCCCGCAGCTTGTTGACCAGGCCGATGCCGCGGCCTTCCTGGGCCAGGTACAGCAGGATCCCGCCGCCCGCCGCGGCGATTGTCCGGATGGCGCCGCGCAGCTGCTCGCCGCAATCGCAGCGCAGGCTGCCCAGCAGATCGCCGGTAAAGCATTCGGAATGGATGCGCAGCAGAACCGGCCGGTCGGTCGCCGGCCGGCCGATGACGATGGCCAGGTGTTCCTTGCCGCCATCGGCGGGCCGGAATGCGAAGATTTCCGCGTTTTCGGCGCCGTCCAGCGGGACCGGGGCGCTGGTGACGAGTCGGACCGGTCCGTCATCCACCAGCAAACGGTATTCCGCGATCGCCCCCGCGGTGACCCGCGGAACATCGTGCGCCGCCGCGATTGCCGCGCTGTCGCCGGCAATGCGCGTCACCAGCGCCGCCGGCAGCAGCCGCGCCAGTTTCACCAATTCGACCGCTGAATCCTGCACGGCGTCGGCGGGTGTCGTGACCATCGCGTCGCGGCCTGGACAGGCGCCCTCGACGCCGGCAAGGGCGAGAACGAAACCCGTGTCGAGGGTCAGTGCGCGGTCGCCCGCCGCGCGGATCGCCACCGCGCGCGCACCCTTTGCGTCGAGGCCCAGCGCCGCGGCCCGGCCGGCCGGCACGATGCAGGCCGGCGCGGTACCCATCGCCGCAATCAGCGCGGTCGCATCGTCGCTTTCGCCGGCGGTTTCCGCCGCCATCACCAGCGCCGCCGCGCCCTCGCCGGTCTCGTCGGCCAGCACGACGGCAGCCCCGCGGCGCAGCTCGGCCAGCGCCCGCTCGACAGCGGCACGCGCCGACCCGGCGGCGGAAATCGCCGGTCCGTGATTGCGCTGGTCCGTCCCCTTCGCCATGATAAACTCCGTCAGGCACCGCTGTTCGTTTACCCCAGACCGGGGGCCGAGTCATTCGGTTCGACGAACATATAGTGCATGATCGTCGCCGGGGGAATGCCCGGGGGAATGTATTGACGGCGGCATGTGGCAAGTTGGCCGCGCCGAAGGAACAGGCAGGGGGAGGGGTATCCCGAAACCGCGAATGAAGGGAGACCCGCACATGCACGGAACCGAACATGCGAATGCCGGCCACCTTCGCCCGGGCGTGCCGTCATGACCGGCCGCAGCGTCCTGCTGGTCGACGACGACGCGATCCTGCGGCAATCGCTGGCCGAACAGCTCAGGCTGCACGACGAATTCACCACCGCCGAGGCGGGCAGCGCCGCTGAGGCGCTGGAAAAGGCGACAACGGAACGCTTCGACGTGATCCTGCTGGATGTCGGCCTGCCGGACATGGACGGGCGGGAATGCTGCCGGACGATGCGGCGGGCCGGGGTCAGGACGCCGGTCATCATGCTGACCGCGCAGGATTCCGACGCGGATACGATCCTCGGCCTGGATGCGGGCGCCAACGATTACGTCACCAAGCCGTTTCGCTTCGGCGTGCTGCTGGCCCGGCTGCGGGCACAGCTGCGCCAGCACGAGCAGAGCGAGGACGCAGTCTTCACGATCGGGCCCTATTCCTTCCGTCCCGGCGCCAAGATGCTGGTGGAGAACGGCAGCGGACGAAAGATCCGGCTGACTGAAAAGGAGGCATCGATCCTGAAATATCTGTATCGTGCGGGAGACCGGCCGATCGGGCGCGAACAGCTTCTCGGCGAAGTGTGGGGGTACAATGCCGGGGTCACCACGCATACGCTGGAGACCCATGTGTACCGGCTGCGGCAGAAGATCGAACGCGACCCCTCGCACGCCGTGATCCTGGTGACCGAGCCGGGCGGATATCGCCTGGTGCCCTGAACGGGGCGGCCGGCATGCGAGAGGGAAGGGCCGGACGGCCCAAAAAGGAGAGGGGCCGTTGCCGCAAGCGGGAAATTTCAGCGTTCGATTCTGGGGCGTCAGGGGCAGCATCGCTTGTTCGGGACCGGCGACCGCGCGTTACGGCGGCAATACGTCATGCCTCGAGGTGATGTGCGGCGACCGGCGGCTGATCTTCGACGCCGGCACGGGCCTGCGGCTGCTCGGTGACAGGCTGGTGGCGGGGGACGGCCCGATCGAGGGCGACCTGTTTTTCAGCCACACCCATTTCGACCATATCTGCGGGCTGCCGTTTTTCCGGCCGTTCTTCAGCCCGCGGGACCGCTACCGGCTATGGGCGGGGCATTTGCTGCCCGATTTCACGCTGCGCGACGTGGTGCGCGGGATGATGGCCCCGCCGCTGTTTCCGGTGCCGCCGGACATTTTCCGGGCGGACATGGATTACCGCGATTTCCGCGCCGGCGAGACATTGCGGCCGGGTCCCGGGATAGAAATCCGTACCGCCCCGCTGAATCACCCCGACAGGGCTACCGGCTACCGGGTCGAATTCGCCGGAAGGTCGCTGTGCTACATCACCGATATCGCTCATACCGAGGGGCAGCGCGACAAGGATCTGGTGGCCTTCGTCGCCGGCGCCGACGCGATGGTCTACGATTGCACCTATACCGACGCGGAATACCCGCTCTACCGTGACTACGGTCATTCCACCTGGCAGGAGGGTGCGCGGATCGCCGACGCCGCCGGCGTTGGCCGGCTGATCGTCTTCCACCACGATCCGTCGCATGACGATGCCTTCATGGATGGCGTCGCCATCGAGGCCGAGGCCCTGCGCCCCGGCACGATTGTCGCCCGCGAGGGCATGGTCCTGACGCCCTGACGAGAAGCCGGGCCCCGCTCAGCCGCCCAGATCGACAATGACGGGAACGTGGTCGGAGGGCTGTTCCCAGCCGCGCACCGGCCGCAGGATCGACGCGCCCAACAGGGCCGGGACCAGATCCGGCGTGGCCCAGACATGGTCGAGCCGGCGGCCGCGATCGGCCTCGTCCCAGTCACGCGACCGGTAGCTCCACCAGGAATACAGTTTTTCCGCCGGGGGTATGAAATGACGCGTGGTATCGACCCAGCCGCCGGCGGTCTGGGCGCGGGTGAATTTCTCCACCTCGATCGGCGTATGGCTGACGATGCGCAGCAACTGCTTGTGCGACCACACATCGGTCTCCAGCGGCGCCACGTTGAAATCGCCGACCGCCATGGCCGGCCGGCCGCCGCGCCGCAATTCCCCGCCCCATTCCGCCATTTCGTCCAGAAAACCCAGCTTGTGGGCGAATTTTTCGTTGACCTCCGGGTCCGGCTCGTCGCCCCCGGCCGGGACATAGAGGCAATGCAGGTCCAGCCGGCCGTCGATCCGCGCGGCGATATGGCGGCTGTCGTCGCGGCCACAAAAATTCCGGCCGCCCAGGGGCTCGATCGGCAGCCGCGACAGGATGGCGACCCCGTTGTAGCCCTTCATGCCGCGAATCGCCATGTGCGGATAGCCCAGCTCGGCGATCCGTCCGCGCGGAAAGGAATCGTCGACCGTCTTGGTCTCCTGCAGGCAGACCACGTCCGGCGCGGCCTCCGCGAACAGACGCTCCAGCGACGCCAGGCGAAGCCGCACGGAATTGATGTTCCAGGTTACGATACGCATGACTCTCCGGAAAAAGCTCTGGCCGGACGGGGCGGCGGCACCGCCCCGCGCCGGAATTTCGGGGAAAGGGAAAGGACCGGGAGCGGTCGTTCAGGCCGCGTGGTTGCGCCCGCGCCCGCCGCGCCGCGCCGCGCCGATGCCGCGCGACGCGCGCCGATGCCGGCAGGCCTCGCCGAAGGCCGCGAACATCGCCTGCGACAGCGGCCATTCCAGGGCAATGGCGTGTTCCGGGTGCCACTGGACGGACAGCGCGAAGGTTTCCACGCCCCTGACGCTGACCGCCTCGATGACGCCATCCTCGCTCATGGCCTCGACCTCCAGCCGGTCGCCCAGCCGGTCGATCGCCTGGGCGTGCAGCGAGTTGACCATCGCCTCGGTGGCGCCGCCGGTCAGCCCGTACAGCACCCCGCCCTGGGTCAGCCTGACCTTGTGACGCGGCCGATAGCGTTCGTCGAAGGGGACCGTCTGGTCGGAGCGGTGATCGTTCTTGCCCGGCTGTTCGTGTACGTTCTGGTGCAGCGTCCCGCCCAGTGCCACGTTCAGTTCCTGATGGCCGCGGCAGATGGCGAACAGCGGCACGCCGGTCTCCAGCGCGGCCGTTATCAGCGGCAGGGTGGTGGCGTCGCGCACCGGGTCGTGGTGGGTGCCCGGACGGCTCGGCTCGCCGCCATAGCGGTGCGGCTCGACATTGGACGGGCTGCCGGTCAGCATCAGCCCGTCGAGGCGCGCGACCAGTTCGTAGGGGTCGTACCATTCGCCCAGCGCCGGGACGACCAGCGGCATGCAACGCGCCGCTTTGGCGACCGCCATGATGTATTTCTCGCCGACCTTGTGAAAGGCGCCGCTTTCCGGGTCGACGGTTACGCAGGCGGGTACGCCGACCAGCGGCAGATCCTGTTCCGACATGGTGTTCGCTCGCTCCCTCTCTCGATCCGCGGTCCACTATCTCATTGAAAGCGTGGTGCGGCTGGTCCGGACACATCCGTCCCGGCCGCGCCACCGGCGGTCAGTCCTGCCGCCTCGGGGTGGTGTTGACGTAACGGAACAATGCCGCATCCAGGGCCCCGCCATACAGCGGATTGACCAGCGTCACCTGGATACGCTGACCCTGTGCATCCCTGACGGTCCAGCTCTTCAGGGTCAGCGGCTGGCGCACGAAGGTCAGCGACACCTGCCCGAGATCCGGGTCGCGCTGGTCGGTAACCTCGATGCGCAGCGTCGACGTCTTGCGTTCGAAGCCGGTGATGACCAGGCCATCGTTGAATTTCAGGTTTGCCCGCAGCAGCAGATCGGCCGGCGTCTTCTTGAGCGGCAGATAGGTGGCCTGCTCCAGTTCCCGGTCGATATAGATGAACCAGGTGCCGTCGGACACCAGCAGATAGGGCGCCGGCGGGTCGTATTCGAAGCGCATCCGGCCGGGCCGCGACAGATAGAACCTGCCGCGCGCGAAGGCGCCGTCGGCGGTGACCTGCACGAAGCCGGCCTCGACCGTGGTGATGCCGTTCAGATACTCCTCGATACTGCCGACCAGTGCCTGGTCCTCGGGGCTCAGCGCGATCGGTTGCGGCACGGCGGCCGCTTCCGCCGGTCCGGCGAGGACGGCCAGCGCCAGCCCCAGCAGCGCCGCGGCGGCGCGCGAGACCGAACGCCAGGCCTCAGCGGCCGAGGACTTCGCGCTTTCCGACATGATTGGCGGCACTGACAACACCCTGTTTCTCCATCTGCTCGATGATGCGGGCGGCACGATTGTAGCCGATCTGCAAGTGGCGCTGGACGAAGCTGGTCGACGCCTTGCCCTCGCGCAGCACCAGTTCCACCGCGCGCTGGTACATCTCGTCGCCGTCCTCGGCGCCCATCCCTTCGGCGGACAATTCCTCGTCCTCCTCGGTGACGCCTTCCACATAGATAGGTTCGCCCTGGCTCCGAAGGAAGCGGGCAACCGCCTCCACCTCGGAATCCGAGACATAGGGGCCGTGGATTCGCGTGATGCGCCCGCCGCCCGCCATGTACAGCATGTCGCCATGGCCCAGCAACTGCTCGGCGCCCTGTTCGCCCAGAATGGTGCGGCTGTCGATCTTGGATGTGACCTGGAAGCTGACGCGGGTCGGGAAATTCGCCTTGATGGTGCCGGTGACCACGTCGACCGAGGGGCGCTGGGTGGCCATGATCAGATGGATGCCGGCGGCGCGCGCCATCTGCGACAGGCGCTGGATCGCCGCCTCGATGTCCTTGCCGGCGACCATCATGAGGTCGGCCATCTCGTCGACGACGACGACGATATAGGGCAGCGCCGACAGGTCCAGGGGCTGGTCCTCGTAGACCGGACGGCCGGTCTCCGAATCGAAGCCGGTCTGCACCTTGCGCATCAGCACTTCACCGCGGTTTCGCGCCTCTTCCAGCCGGGCGTTGTAGCCCTCGACGTTGCGCACGCCCAGCTTCGACATGGCGCGATAGCGTTCCTCCATCTCGCGCACGGTCCATTTCAGCGCCACCACCGCCTTCTTCGGCTCGGTGACCACCGGCGCCAGCAGATGCGGGATGCCGTCATAGACCGACAGCTCCAGCATCTTCGGATCGATCATGATGAAGCGGCACATCTCCGGCGGCATGCGGAACAGCAGCGACAGGACCATGCCGTTCAGCCCGACCGACTTGCCCGACCCCGTGGTGCCGGCGACCAGCAGATGCGGCATGCGGGCCAGATCGACGAAGACCGGCGCGCCGCTGATATCCTTGCCCAGCGCCAGCGACAGCTTGGCCGGCGCCTGTTCGAAGGACCGCGAGGCCAGAAGCTCGCGCAGGAAAACGGTCTGCCGGGTGGCGTTCGGCAGTTCGATGCCGATGACGCTGCGTCCGGGAATGGTGGCGATGCGGGCCGAGATTGCACTCATCGACCGGGCGATATCGTCGGCCAGACCGATCACCCGGCTGGTCTTGACGCCGGGCGCCGGCTCCAGCTCGTACAGCGTCACCACCGGGCCGGGGTGGGCGTTGATGATGTCGCCGCGAACGCCGAAATCCTCCAGCACGCTTTCCAGCGCGTTGGCGTTCTCCTCCAG
>JAHELM010000092.1 GCA_024644185.1 Rhodospirillales bacterium
CCATCTGCCCGGTATGTTTCTGGGAAGACGATTTCGTACAATTTCGGAGACCTGATTTTGCAGGCGGCGCGAATGTGGTCAGCCTTAACCAGGCGCGGGCGAATTTCAAGGAGTTCGGCGCATCGGACAGAAACAAACTACCGCGTGTTCGACCGCCCAGACCTGACGAAATGCTGAACTAGCCGTGGGTGCCACGACTGTACAGGACCGATAATCGGCTGACGGGTCCGCCTCTCTGGCGGCGCGGTCGGGCGGATGACGGCGATCCGGAACGCCGCCGGGGAACGGATCGAACAGGGCCTGCGACGTCATGGACACCCGCGCCGCCGGCAAACGCCTGATCGCAAGGCGTTCGGGCACTTCCGGCGACAGATGGGCGAGCCGCATCGTTCCGCCGACGAACCGGTCGAAGATCTTCTCGGCGGCGCCGGTTTCCGGTTGCCGCCGCCAGCTCCGTCAGCGGGCGCCGGCACGGTTTGCCGGCCGTCACAGGTCTCTCCGGCGACAGCCGCCGACCTGCCCGCCGAATCGATGTCCCCTCGGCGGGGCGCCAAACCGCGACCGGTCCGTTCCGGCTAGGATGAGGCGGTGTGCCGCAGATGCTGGTGGACGAAAGCGATCGTCATGCTGCCTTCCCCGACCGCGGCCGCGACGCGCTTGACTTTGCTCGCCCTTACGTCGCCGCAGGCGAAGATGCCGGGGACGCTCGTTTCGAGCAGGTACGGATCCCGATTGTGCGACCAGCGCCCGGCTTTCACCGTATCGTCTCCGGTCAGGACATACCTGTGCGCATCGCGCGCGATCTCGGCTGGCAGCCAATCGGTCTCCGCATCGGCTCCAATAAAGACAAACAGGCCGGCGCAGTCATGCCGGGCCACCGTCCCGGTCGCGTTGTCCCGGATGTCAATGGCGGTCAGGTGGCTGTCGCCATAGACCGCCTGAACTTCCGAGCGCAACTGGACCGCTATGTTCGACTTTCCGCGCAGCTGTTCGATCAGGTAGTGCGACATGCTCGTCTCCAGGGAGTCGCCCCGCACGATGAGCGTCACATTGCGGGCATAATTGGCAAAGTGCATTGCGGCCTGCCCGACGGAGTTGCCGGCCCCGATCAGGAAAACGTCGAGCCCATTGACGGCGCCGGCCTCGCTGCGCGCCGCCCCGTAATAAATGCCTTTGCCAAGGAGCCTGTCGAAGCCCTCGACGCCGAGGCGGCGCCACCTGACGCCGGTGGCGAGAATGACGGTCCGCGTGCGTATGACCTCGTCACCGTCCAGGAAGACCTCGAGCGTCCTCGGATCGATGCGCTCGACAGATCGCGTGACGAGGATCTCCGCCCCGAGCCGCCTGGCTTGCTGGAGCGCGCGGCTTGCCAGCTCGTCGCCCGAGACGCCGCTGGGGAACCCGAGATAATTCTCGATCCGCGAGGATGTTCCGGCCTGGCCGCCCGGCGCCTCGCGCTCGATGCACAGCGTGCGCAGGCCCTCGGACGCACCATAGACCGCGGCAGCGAGACCGGCCGGGCCGCCGCCTATGATCACGGTGTCGTAGTCGGCAAGGCGCGCGCTTGTCTGCAGGCCGAGAAGCTGCGCAACATCGCGTTCCCTGGGCCTTACGAGCGTCTGTCCATCGACCAGCCGCAGCACCGGGCAATCGCCTTCCTTCGGAAGAGGCCCCCGCCAGAGCGTGGCCAGCGAGGGCGAGTCCGGCGTCACCCAGTCGAAGCTGATCTGGTTGCGCGAAAGGAACCGGCGCATGTCGGCGCAGGCGGGGTCCCAGCGGTCACCGAACATCGTGACCAGCGGTTTCGGCAGTTCGGCGGAAATGCCCTGCATTCCGGCGATGCGCTCACGCGCAAGCGCGCTGACCTTCGTGAAGACCTCGGGCGCCGCCGCGGCGATCGCGAAATACTGCCGGGCCTCGATGCTTATCAGTCGCGAGGGTTCCGCTGCCCGATAGCTGCCGTAGAACGGCGAGCCTATGGCGATTGGAATTTCGCCGAATATCTGGCCGGCGGTGCGCCAGCCCAGCGTGCGCTCGACCCCTTCGAACGATCTGACGACCTCCATCCTGCCGGAGAGGACCGCGAACAGGACACGCTCCGTTGAGCCCTCATGCACGGCGTATTCCCCGGTGCCGATGTGGATGTCGGCCGCCGTTTTCCGGATCAGTTCGAGTTCGGCCGCCGCCAGCGCGGAAAACAGCGGGATAGCCCGTATTTCGTCGATGGTCAGCATGGTCTTCTTTTTCGCTCCAGTTTGACCGTCCGGTAAAGGTCATCCGCCGTCGGAACCCGCGGGGTCGCCCCGGATCCGGCCCCTTTGGTTGCCTCAGAGCCCAAACCAGCGGGCCTTGCGACTGGCGCCGAACCGCACCTTGTGGGCCCGCCCGGCGACCGAGGGTGCATGATAGATACTTTTGAGCTTCGGCCCGGTCAAGAAATCCAGGTCCGCCCAGCCGAGGCGGCCGTCGCCGAACTCGACAAGGCAACTGCCGGTCCCCGAATTGGGTGTCGCCTCGCCGCCCCCGAGCTTGGCGAGGATCGAGCTTGCGACGGCGCGAGCGGCGCTCTCGGCAAAGGATCCGGCCTTCGGCAGTCCCGTCGCTGCCGCGTCGCCAATGGCATAGACGTCGGGGAAGCGCGTCTCCAGCGTGCGCAGGGTGATCGGCACCCAGCCGTTTTCGGCCAGGCCGCTGGCGAGTACCGGCTGCGGCACCTGGTGTTTGGGCGTGCCCAGGTACAGCGCATAGGGCAACTCCGTTCCATCGTCCAGCACCGCGGTCTTGCGCCCCGGCTCCAGTGCCTTTACCGAGCGGCCGAGCAACAGCCGGATCCCCGTTTCGGCAAAGGCGGCGACCAGCGCGCCGGAGAGGTCGGGCGACGCCGGCATCGGACTGGAAAGCGGCAGCACGAGGGTAATCTCGCATGCCCCCCGCACGCCCCGCTTCGTAAGATGATCGTGCAACATCAGGGCGCATTCGCTGGGTGCCGGCGGGCACTTGAAGGGGAAACCGGAGACTCCCACGATCGCCGGACCTTTGGAAAACCCGGCCAGGACCTCGCGCGCCCGGCCTGCGCCGGCCACCGAGTAGAACTCGTTGCCGTCTTCGGCCAGGCCCGGCGTTGCGGCCAGATCGAGGTCGGCGCCCAGCGCGATCACCAGGAAGTCGGCCTCATAGGTACCGCCGCCGGCGGTAACGCGCCGCGCCACGGGATCGATGGCGGTGATCGTCTCCTGCACGAAGCGCACGCCGGGCTTGACGAAGTTCCGGTAGGGCAGGCGCACCGCCTCCAGTGTTTCCCGTCCGAACATCACGTCGATCTTGGAATAGCCGAAAACGAAGGCGTCGCTTTTTTCTATCACGGTCACATCGGCCGTTTCCCCCAGCGCCTCCGACAACAGGGTGGACAGTTCCATGCCGCCGAAACCGGCGCCCAGCACAAGAACTCGAGACTTCATGGCAACCCTTTCCGCCGGTGCGCGGCGCAAGACATGCAGTGCGGCCCGCCGATCCGCGTGCCTGGTGAGACATTCGATGCCGGCAGTGTCACACAAAACCGTTCCGGGTCAGGCATGGCGTTTTCGCGGTGTATGGATTTGACGAGAACCTCCCCGCGCGGGCGACGATGTCGGACGACCCCAACCGCATTCGTGGAAATATTGATTCAAATCAATGTCGCCATGGCATATTAAGTATATTTTAACCATCCTCAACATCCCCCCATACTCATCGTAGAATCGGCTGGAGGAACTCCCATGCCCGAGACGAGAGATATTTCACCCGAAACACAGACTGAAAACCCTGTCCTTTCCGCAAACCGCCGGACCTTCCTGAAGGGCCTGGCCGGCGCCGGGGCGGCGATCTCGCTGACCGGCACGCTGGCCCGGGCAAACGGGGAAATCGGCTTCTGGGCCAAGGATCTGAGCAACGACCAGTTGATCGAGATGTACAGAACCATCCTGCGCATCCGCTGGCACGAGCGGACCCAGGCCGACAAGATGCTGACCGATCCCGGCTATCGCGGCTACAACCATTTCTATGCCGGTCAGGAGGCCGTCGCGACCGGCGTCTGCGCGGCCCTCAACAACAAGGGCAAGTTCGAGGAGCTGGATGTGGTGTACAGCACCCACCGGCCGTCGGGCCATGCCATCGCCAAGGGTGTCGACCTGAAGAAGATGGTGGCGGAAATGGACTTCCGCGCGACCGGTCTAAACCGGGGCTATGCGGCGGAAATGCATATTTCCGACAAGTCCGTCGGCTTCCTGGGCGCCGACGGCATGATCGGCCCCGGACTGGTCATGGCGGCCGGTTCGGCCTTCGGCTTCCGCGCCAGGGGCAGCAAGCAGGTTTCCGTGGTTTTCGGCGGCGACGGCACCTATGCCACGCCGGCGTTCCACGGCACCCTGAATAATGCCGCGTTGTTGAAGCTGCCGTTCATCTATGTGCTGGAGAACAACCTCTACCACCAGTACGCCCACTATTCGTACTCCTGCCCGATGAAGGATATCGCCGACGCGGCCAGGACATACCGCATTCCCGGTGTCGTGGTGGACGGCCAGGACGTCATGCAGGTCTACAACGCCGCCAGGGAAGCGGTCGAGCGGGCGCGGGCCGGCGAAGGACCCACGCTGATCGAGGCAAAGACCTATCGCTATTACAATCATTGGGGCGCGCCCGGCGCGAAGGCGGGCGAGCTTGGCGCCTTCGGCTACGACCCGCTGGCGATCACGTCGTTCCGGCCGGAACGCGAAGTGCGGGCCTGGATGACCCGCGATCCGGTCGATATCAGCCGGAACACACTCATCCGCTGGGGTGTCGTCGACCAGGCCAGGGCCACCGCGATCGAAACCGCCGTGAGGGCGGAGGTCGCCGACGCGTTCGACTGGGCTTCCAGGCAACCCCTGTGCAAGCCGGAAGACGGCCTGAAGAACGTTTTCGTCGAGGGCAGCGTCCCGGCGAGACAGTTCGGCTAGGCCCGACGATAACGGATTTGCCCAGGACGGATTTGCCCAGGAAAGCGAGGCAACACAATGGCACGCAAAAGTTGGATGTACGCAGTTCTCGAGGCCGTGCAGGCCGAGATGCGTAAAGACAAGAGCATGGTCTGGCTGTTCGAGCTGACGCCGCCCGTGGCGTCGACGCCGGGCAAGCCGGTGATCAATCTGGAGAAGGAGTTCGGCCGCATACGGGTCAACAACACCGGCATCGACGAAATGTGGATGGCCGGCGCCACGCTGGGCTGCGGCCTGGCCGGGGTCAAGGCGGTCACATACATCCCCTATCAGGGCAATGGCATGTGCTTCCAGATGATCCAGAACCACGCCGGCAAGCTTCGCCACATGACCGGCGGGGATGCCGCGATGCCGATCGTCTTCATCCTTGAGATGACCGGCCAGACGCCCGGCTTCGCCGGACAGCACTCGGACTATGAAATCGACACCTATTACGCCCATATCCCCGGTGTGAAGACGGTGATCCCGTCCACGCCCGCGGATGCGAAGGGCATGATGGTGTCGGCCATCCGCGATCCCAATCCGGTGGTCTATCTGTATCCCGCCGGATTGCGCGACATGATGGAGGAGGTGCCCGACGAGCAGTATACGACACCGCTCGACAAGGCGGCGATCCGCACCGAGGGCAGCGACATCACCATCGTCGGTTCGGGCGGTGGCATGCCCGAGGTGCTGAAGGCGGCGACGCAGCTTCAGGGTTCCGGCATGAAGGTCGAGACGATCGATCTGCGCTGCTTCAAGCCGATGGACACCGAAACCCTGGTGAAGTCGGTGCAGAAGACCAAGCGGCTGCTGACGGTGGATCAGTCGTACTACACGCTCTGCCCGGGCGCCGAGGTGATCGCGCGGGTGGCGGAGAACGTGGACGGAGCGCGGTTCAAACGCATCGCTTTCCCCGATGCGCCGCCGCCGGCCTCGCCCGAGATGTTCCTGTGGATGCGCCCGAACGCCGATCACATCGTCAAGGCAGCCAGCCAGCTGGTCGGCTGAGGCGACGCCCGAACGGGAGGTCCAGTGGCCGGGGCGGCTCGAGCGTCTCCCCGGCCACGTTTTCGGCACCCGCGATTTCCGCATGGAGACCGAGCACATGAAACCTGAACGGGAACCGGCGGAACTCTGCGCCGATTGCGGAAAACCCGCCCTGCGCCACGCGCGCGTCCGCTCGGCGTTCTGGCACGAAGACCGGCTGGTGGTGGTCGAGGATATTCCGGCGCTGGTCTGCGATTCCTGCCACGGACAATTCTACGACGACGACACGGTCACCATCCTCGACCTGATCCGCGGCGACGGATTCCCGGCGGAAAAGGCCCGGGCGGAATTGCGCGTTCCGGTATTTTCGTTCAGCGACAAGCTCTCGTTCCGCCGGGGGTCGTGATGTCGGCGCGCCGCCTGTTCCCCGTATTGCTCTGCATCGTGCTGGGTGCGGCGCCGGCATCCGCGCAGCTCGATTCCAGCTTCATGCCCGGGGGCGGAAAGACCTTGCTGCTCGGGATGCTCGGCCAGCCGCCCGATCCGGGCGAATTGCGGAACATTGCCGGCGCCAGCCACGGCGAGGCCGAATGGCGGGACATCCTGGCGGGCCGGGCCAAGGGGCTTGGCGACCGCGAGCTCGACACCCTGGCCGCCTATCTTGCGGTCAACCTGCCCATGCCGGCGGAAGTTCTGGCGCGGAAGGATCTTGCGGCGGCGCTGCCGCAGGACGGCCGCGAGCTGGCCTGGAACGAGTGCCAGTCCTGCCACTCGCTGTTCGCCGGGTACCTCACCCATGATCGCGATGCCCAGGGCTGGCGGAACATCTTTCTGTCGCCGTTCCATCGCGAGATGAAGATGAGCGAGCAGGAGCGCGAGGAATTCGCCCGCTATTCGGCGATCAACATGCCGATGGCCCATGAGGACGTGCCGGAGGATCTGCGCTTCTGAGCGCCGGAACCGGGAAGGAACAACAACCATGACAGGCTTTGCCCGATTTGCAGTCGCCGCGCTGATGGCGGGGGGTCTCCTTGCCGCCTTCTCGCAAGCCCAGACCGAGGATGTCTTCGCCTTCATTCCCGAAGGTGGAAGGACGATCCTGACCCGGATATTCGAGAGCAGGCCGCCGCCCGGGGACGTCGGCGCGCTGCTCACCGGAAACCTCGACCGCGATGGCTGGCTTGCCGACCTGAAGGCCCGCGGCGGGACGATTCCCGCCCTCGCCCGGCTCGGCGACCAGGAAATGCTGACCCTTGCCGATTATCTGTCCTGGAACATGCCGCTGGCGGCCGACCGGGTTCCGGCGGACGTGACCAGGGCCGACTGGACAAGGATCCTGCCGATGGACGGGCGGGACATCGCCCTGAACTACTGCCAGTCCTGCCATATCATAACCGTCGTGATCACGCAGGACCGGACACGGGAGGCGTGGCTTGGCTCGCTCGGCAAGCCGAGCCATGTCGAGATCGAGCTGACGCCACGGCAACGCGAGGCCCTGGCCAGCTATCTCGTCCTCAACGCGGCCATCCCGATCGACCTGGTGCCCGAGGAGCTGCGCGCCGGCGGCGCGACCTACTGACGCCAGGCCCCCGCTCTCCGGTGATCCGATGCTGTTCACCTCGTTCGAGTTCTTCCTGTTCCTGCCGTTCGTGCTGCTGCTGTTCGCGGTCCTGCCCGCCGGCGGGCGCTGGGTCTGGCTGCTGCTGGCAAGCTATGTCTTCTATGGCGTCTGGCAGCCGTTCAACCTGGTCTATCTGGGCGCGGTGACGCTGGTTGTCGCCGGCTGCGGATGGGCCCTGGGCCGCGCCAAATCCGGGTTTCCGCGGACGGCCATCCTGACCGTCGGCCTGGTCGCGGTGCTCGGCTCGCTGGTCGCGTTCAAGTTCTATGATTTTCTTGCCGGCGAAATGGCGC
>JAHELM010000093.1 GCA_024644185.1 Rhodospirillales bacterium
GCGGCGATGGGGTCGATGACCTTCGACCTGCTGGTGCTGGACCGGATGATGCCGGGCGAAAGCGGGCTGGACCTGATCCGCGCGCTGCGGGGCGGCCACAATGCCGTGCCGGTGCTGATGTTGACCGCCATGGGCGAGACCACCCATCGCATCGGTGGGCTGGAAGCCGGGGCCGACGATTACCTGGCCAAGCCGTTCGAGCCGCGCGAGCTGCTGCTGCGCATCCGCACCGTCCTGCGCCGCGCCATGCCGGTGCCGGCGGCGGAAATCGCGCCGGCCGAGGTCAGGCTGGGCGCGCACCGCTTCGACCGCGGCCGTGCGATCCTGCTGAACAACGGCGCCGTGGTGCGGCTGACGACGGCCGAGGCCCGGCTGCTGACCGTGCTGTCGGAGGACCCCGGCGCGGTGCTGAGCCGCGAGAACCTGGCCGCGCGCTGCGCCGTCGCCGGCGGCGACCGGGCGATCGACGTGCAGGTGGCGCGGCTGCGCCACAAGATCGAACCGGACCCGAAGACGCCGCGCTACCTGCAGACGGTGCGCGGGCGCGGCTACGTGCTGCGGCCGGACTGATCGCCGCCATGCTGTTCAGCATCCTCCTCAGATCGCTGCTGCCGCGCACGCTGTTCGCCCGGACGCTGATGATCATCGTCACGCCGCTGGTCATCCTGCAACTCGTCTCGGCCTGGATCTTCTACGACCGGCACTGGGACACCATCACCCGGCGGCTGGCCTATTCGATCACCGGCGATATCGGCGCGACCATCGAATTGTGGGAGGCGAGCCCGGACGAAGCCGCGCGGGGCGTGGTGCTGGCGCTGGCCATGCGGCGGTTCGGGCTGGACGTGACCTTCGCGCCGGATGGCATCCTTGCCCCCCCGGCGACCGGTGGAAACCAGCAGATCGACCGGTTCATGGAGGAATCGCTGGCCGGTCTGCAACGCCCCTTCCGGATCGACTCGACGCAGTACAAGGAACGCGTGATCGTGCAGATCCAGCTGGCCGCCGCCGTCATGACCGCGGTCATCCCGGGCAAACGGCTGTTCAGCAGCACCACCTATATCTTCATGCTGTGGATGGTCGGCACCTCGCTGGTGCTGTTCGCGGTTGCCTCGCTGTTCATGCGCAACCAGGTGCGGCCGATCCGGCGGCTGGCCGCGGCGGCCGACGAGTTCGGCAAGGGCCGCGACCTGTCGGATGAGGATTTCCCGCCCGAGGGCGCCACCGAGGTGCGCCAGGCGGCCGCCGCCTTCAACCAGATGCGCCAGCGCATCCGCCGCCACATCCGGCAGCGCACCGACATGCTGTCGGGGGTCAGCCACGATCTGCGCACGCCGCTGACCCGCATGAAGCTGCAACTGGCGATGCTGCCCGAGGGGCCGGACCTGACCGATCTGACGGCCGATATCGACGAGATGGAGCGGATGATCGACGGCTATCTGACCTTTGCCCGCGGCGAGGGGAACGAGGCCGGGCAGGCGGTCGATCTCGGCGTTCTGGTCAGCGATCTGGTGGCCGCCTGGCGCCGCCGCGGCGCCAGGATCGACCTGCATGTGGAAGGCCGGCTGGAGGCGTGGCTGCGGCCGGATGCGATCAAGCGGTCGATCGAGAACCTGATCGCCAACGCCCGGCGCTACGGCACGCAGATCTGGGTACGGGCGGGCAATCGTGGCGATGCCATCGAGGTGACGGTGGACGACGACGGACCGGGCATCCCGGAGGAATCGCGCGAGGACGTGTTCCGGCCGTTCTTCCGGCTGGATGAATCGCGCAATCTGGACACCGGCGGCACCGGGCTGGGCCTGGCCATCGCCCGCGACCTGGTGCGCGGCCATGGCGGCGATATTTCCCTCGAGGATTCGCCGCATGGCGGGTTGCGCGCCCGCATCCGCCTGCCGGTATGAGGTCCGGCCGGGGACGGTTCAGTACAGGCGGCCGCCGTTCGGCACCGCCTGGTCGGGGGCCAGCAGCACCACCTCGTCCCCGGCATCGGGCACGCCAAGCACCAGAACCTCCGACATGAACTTGCCGATCTGCCGGGGCGGGAAATTGACCACGGCAAGCACCTGCCGGCCGGGCAGGTCTTCGACCCGGTAGTGTTTCGTGATCTGCGCCGAACTCTTGCGTTCGCCGAGTTCCGGCCCGAAATCGACCCACAGCTTGATCGCCGGCCGTCGCGCCTCGGGAAAGGGCTCGGCCCGCAGGATCGTGCCGACGCGGATGTCGACCTTCAGGAAATCATCGAATTCGATGCTCACGTCTTGCCCTCCCGCCGTGTTGCGGCGAGGCTAGAGGGCGATGTCCGAAAACGCAACCGCCCCCGCGTTTCGGCGGGGGCGGTTTCCGGTCCCGGGCGCGGGAGGAGCCGCGCCCGAAGAAGGGTCTTTTTCGGGTTGGCGTCAGGCGGCGGCCTTCTTGCCGGTCGCGGCGGCCGGGGCCTTGACCGCGCCCTTCACCTCGTCGAGGCTCTCGACGAAACGCGTGTTGAACAGCTCGAACATTTCGGCGTTGGTCCTGGCGAACGCGTCGCCCATCGCCTTCACATTGGCGACGGTACGGACATAGCCTTCGCGGGTCAGCTCGGCCTGGCGGACGACCTTGTCCTTCGGCTCGCCGGCGGCGGTCAGTTCCTGCCACACCGCGGTCGCCTCCTCGACGCCCTCGCGGGCGATCTGGATCTGGCGCTGCATCAGCGCCTGGGCGCCCTCGGCAGCCAGCCTGTTGGCGGCGACCAGGGTGTCGAAATTCTTCTTCTGCGCCGCCATCAGCTTCTCGACATCGAAGCCGGGAACCTTGAAATCGGCCATGTACTTGGTGAAATCGACCGGGGCGAACGGGTTGGTATTGGCCATGATCTGTCTCCTGAATGGCGCCGGGCGCGGGGCGCGGGGCGCGGCGCGAAAACGGTATTGCTGCGATGCAGCATTTCCTCAATATACGCGCAATTTTCGAGAAATCAACCGGTTTTTGTGCAGCGCAGCATTTTTTCGGAAACTCGCCGGAAACCGGCGGTTCAGCCCGGTGCGGCGATGCATGCCACGGTGCCGCCGGTCAGCCCGGCCAGCGCCGCCGGGGGCAGCCGGAACACGGCGAAGGGCGTGCCGGCGGCGGCCCAGATTTCCGGGTATTGCAGCAGATCCCGGTCGATGAAGGTCAGGATCGGCCGATCGTGGCCGACCGGCGGCACGCCGCCGATCACGAACCCTGTCTCGCGCCGCACGAAATCGGCATCGGCCTTGCCCGGCGCCTCGCCCAGCAGCGCCGCCAGCGCCGCCGTGTCGACGCGGTTGGCGCCACTGGTCACCACCAGTACCGGCCGGCCGCTCTCGGCCGCCCGGAACAGGATCGACTTGGCGATCTGGCCGATGGCGCAGCCGACGGCGGCGGCGGCTTCGGCGGCGGTGCGCGTCGATTGCGCCAGTTCGTGAATTTCGCAGGAATAGCCGCGCGCGGCGAGCGCCGCCTGGATCCGGGCGGCGCTGGCGCCGAGATTGCCCTCAGCCGGCAAGTTCGCGGCCCCGCCTGGCAGCGGCGGCAACGGCGCGGGTCATCAGCGGCTGCAATCCGTCCGCCGCCATCAGGACATCCAGCGCCGCCTGGGTGGTGCCGGCCGGGCTGGTGACGTTGCGGCGAAGCTGCGCCGGCGGGTCCTCGCCGCGCAGCGCCAGCTGCCCGGCGCCGGCCACGGTGACCAGGGCCAGGCGGTCGGCCAGTTCGCGCGGCAGACCGGCCTCGACGCCGGCCTCGGCCAGGCATTCGATCAGCAGGAAGACGTAGGCCGGGCCGCTGCCGGACACCGCGGTGACCGGATCGATCAGCGCCTCGTCCTCCACCGTCAGTGCCTCGCCGATGGCGCCCAGAAGGTCGGTGCACAGGGCCATCTGCGCCGGCGACACGCGATCGTTCGGGCAGGCCACGGCGATGCCCTGGCCAATCGCCGCCGGGGTGTTCGGCATGGCGCGCACGATGGCGGCGGCAGCACCGAGATGCTTCTGGAAATACCCGATGGTCTTGCCGGCCGCGATCGACAGGAACACCGTGCCGGGGCCGGTATAGCGGGCGGCGAAGGGGGCCGCCTTGTCCATCATCTGCGGCTTGACCGCGAAGACCACCACTTCCGGATCGAAATCGGTGGGCAGCGCCTCGGCCGACGGATAGATCGCAACCCCCGCGCGGCCGGCGAATTCAGATGCGCCGGACGGTTCCACCACGGCCACGCCGGCGGCGGCGATGCCGCTGTCGAGCCAGCCGGCGAGCATGGCCCCGCCCATCTTGCCGCAGCCGATCAGCAGCAGCGGCCGTTGCAGCGTCTTGCCCATCGCGGTCACGCCTCGCCCACGGTGTCGATCAGCGCCGCGTTGATGGCGTCTTCCGGCGCCTGCCCGCCCCACAGCACGAACTGGAAGGCGGGGTAATAGCGGTCGCATTCGTCGAGCGCCGCCTCGACGAGATCCTCGAGCTGCTCGGCCCCCGGCGCGAACTGGCCCCGCGTCAGCAGGGTATGGCGGAAGGTCGGCGTCCCGTCCTCGGAACAGACCTCGAAATGGCCAAGCCACAGGCGCTCGTTGATATTGGCCAGAAGATCGTTGATCTCGCGCCGCTTGCCCTCGGGCACGCGGGTGTCGATGCCGCAATGCAGATGCAGCGCATCGAGATCCTTCTGCCAGAGGAAATGCAGGCGGTAGGCGCACCACCGGCGGGACGGCTCGACCACGAACTCGTCGTCGGCCGAACGGACATGCGGCCATCCTTGCGTGTCCGCCATCTCTTCCAGAAGATCCAGCGGATTGACCGCGCGGCTCGTGGCCTGTGCCAGCGTCATGCCCATGAATGCCCCCAAGCCTCTCGAGTCCGGCCGACGGCCCATGCCGCCGGGGCGATACGTGGCGCCGGAGGCGTTTTCGCCGTAACAAGATATTGGGCGATGCCTCTCTCTTTCCACAAGACCTAGGATGCCATAGCGGAAATCGGGGACGCAACCCCGCTGCGCGGGATAGCGATAAAATATCTGTGGATAATCAGCCGGCGTGCTTGCCGCCGCGCTTGCCGGGCGCCTTCGCCGGTGCCGGTCCGGCAGCCGGACGGCCGGCCAGCGCGGCCTCCAGGGCGGCGACACGCTGTTCCAGCGCCTCCTGCTCGGACCGCGCCTTGGCCGCCATGGCCCGGACGACCTCGAACTCCTCGCGCCCGACCACGTCCATCTCGGCCAGGATGCGTTCGAATTGCTGCTTCAACCGGGCCTCGACCTCGCCACGCACGCCGCTGAGCGCGCCGAAGGCACCGCTGGCGACGCGCGCCAGATCGTCGAGCAGCCTGTTGTCCACCTGCATTGCTTATGCTCCCGGGATCGGATTCGATGGTTAGCGTATACGCCGGGCGCGGAAACCGTGCAACCGCCGCGCTCGCCTTGCGGGGGGGGCGGCGGCCCCCTATAAGACTCGGCAAGCCGCCGTGAAATCCCGTGGAGACACCCCGATGGGCCCTATCGACTTCCCGCAATTCGATCCGGTGATCCTGCATCTGGGACCGCTGGCGATTCGCTGGTACGCACTGGCCTATGTGGTCGGGTTGCTGGCCGGGTGGCGGTACTGCATGTGGCTGACGGAGAAGCCGCCGCACCTGGTGTCGGCGCGGCAGATCGACGATTTCCTGGTCTGGGCGACGCTGGGCGTGATCCTGGGCGGACGGCTGGGCTTCGTCCTGTTCTACCAGCCCGGCCACTACCTGGCGAACCCGCTGGATATCCTCAAGGTCTGGAATGGCGGGATGTCGTTTCACGGTGGGCTGGCGGGCGTCAGCCTGGGGATGGTGATCTTTGCCCGGCGGAACGGCATTCCACTGCTTGGCTTCACCGATCTGATCGCCGCCGCCGCCCCGGCCGGCCTGTGCCTGGGCCGCATCGCCAATTTTATCAATGGCGAGCTGTGGGGCCGCCCGACCGACGGGTCCTGGGGCGTGATCTTCCGCCATGTCGACGATCTGCCGCGCCATCCCAGCCAGCTCTACGAGGCGACGCTCGAAGGGCTGGTGCTGTTCGCGATCCTCACCGCGCTTGTGCTGGGCCGGGCGCGCGCCCTGACCCGGCCCGGCCTGACGACCGGCGTTTTCCTGGGCGGCTATGGCCTGGCCCGCATCGCCGTCGAATTCTTCCGCGAGCCGGATTCCTATATCGGTCTGCTGTCCTTCGGCACCAGTTGGGGCCAGTGGCTGTCGCTGCCGCTGGTGGCCGGCGGCGCCTATCTGGTGTGGCGCGCCTTGCGGCGGCCAGCCATGCACGGGACGTGACCGGAACCCTGTCAGACCGCCTGCGCCGCCGGATCGCGCTGGCCGGGCCGATCGCCGTTTCCGCCTATATGGCCGAGGCCCTGGGCGACCCCGAGCATGGCTACTACATGACGCGCGACCCGCTGGGCGCGGCCGGCGATTTCACCACCGCGCCGGAAATCAGCCAGATGTTCGGCGAGTTGATCGGGCTGTGGTGCGCCGAGGTCTGGCGCCAGGCCGGCCAGCCGAAGACGGTTCGGTTGATCGAGCTGGGTCCGGGGCGTGGAACGCTGATGGCCGATCTGCTGCGGGCGGCGCGCATGGCCCCGGATTTCGCCGACGCCCTGTCGGTGCATCTGGTTGAAACCAGCCCGGTGCTGACGGCGCGGCAGCGGACGGCCCTGGGCGGGCACCGGGTCCAGTGGCACGACCGGCTGGATGACGTACCGGACGGCCCGGCCCTGATCGTCGCCAATGAATTCTTCGACGCGCTGCCGATCCACCAGTTGCAGCGCGACGCCTCCGGCTGGCGCGAGCGGATGGTCGGCCTGGACGAGAATGGCGGCGGCTTCCGCTTTGGCCTGGCCCCGGCGGCGTCGCCGCTGGAGGCGCTGATCCCGGAATCCGTGCGCGGGGCGGCGAACCCGGGCGATCTGTTCGAGCTGTGCCCCGCCGGGATCGGCATCGCCCGTGCCATCGGCCAGCGGATCGCGGCCCAGGGCGGCGCCGCGCTGCTGATCGATTACGGCCATGCCGAAAGCGCCACGGGCGACACCTTGCAGGCCGTGCGCGCCCACCGCTATTGCGATCCGCTGGACGATCCGGGCTCCGCCGACCTGACCGCGCATGTGGATTTCGCCATACTGGCCCGCGCCGCGTCCGAGGCGGGCGCGGCGGCCCATGGGCCGGTGACGCAGGGCGAATTCCTGTCGCGCCTGGGAATCGGCGCCCGGGCCGGGATCCTGCTGCGCCGGGCGACCCCGGCCCAGGCCGGGGATATTCGCGCCGCCTGTCGCCGCTTGATCGGGCCGGAAGAAATGGGCACCCTGTTCAAGGCGCTGGCGCTCACTTCGGCGCCGGCGCCGCCGCCGCCCGGCTTCATGCAGGATTCGGAGAGTTCACCCAGGCCATGACCGATACCGCGCCGCCACGCCTGACCGAGCCCGCCCTTGCCGCGGCCGCCGGTGTGCGCCATGCCTTCTTCACCCGCGAGGGCGGGGTCAGCACCGGGCTGTATTCGTCGCTGAACGTGGGATTCGGATCGGGTGACGACCGTGCCGCGATCGCCGAGAACCGCCGCCGCGCCCTCGCCTGCTTCGATCTTCCGGCGGCGACGCTGGATACCGTATTCCAGGTGCATGGCACCGCGGTGGCGCTGGCCGACCGGCATTGGGACCCGGCCGACGCGCCACGCGCCGATGCGCTGGCGACCGACCGGCCGGGCATTGCGCTGGGCATCCTGACCGCCGATTGCGTGCCGGTGCTGTTCGCCGGCCTGGCCGCCGGCGGCCGGCCGGTGATCGGCGCCGCCCATGCCGGCTGGCGCGGCGCCATCGCCGGCGTGCTGGAGGAAACGGTGGCGGCGATGCGGCGGCTGGGTGCCGAGCCGGGCACCAT
>JAHELM010000094.1 GCA_024644185.1 Rhodospirillales bacterium
ATAGAATCGGCGCTGGCCACCAGTTTCCGCATCACCAGTTCCTATCCCGGCGCGCGGATCAATTCGCTGCCGCGCCACGAGGCCGTGCTGACCGCCATCCGCGCCGGCGACCCGGCCGCGGCGCGCGCCGCCATGGAACGGCTGCTGGACGATGCGATGCAGGATTACCACCGCGTGGCGGGCGGCGTATCCGCGCCCGGCCCGGCTCCCCGCGCCGATAACGGAAAGATCAGGACATGACCGACAGGAACAAGGGCAAGCGGCGCTCGTCGCGCTGGTTCGGCACCACCGACAAGGACGGATTCATCCACCGCAGCTGGATGAAGAACCAGGGCCTGCCCGACGACGCCTTCGACGGGCGGCCGGTGATCGGCATCTGCAATACCTGGTCGGAACTGACGCCCTGCAACGCGCATTTCCGCCAGCTCGCCGAATATATCAAGCGCGGCGTGTGGGAGGCCGGAGGCTTCCCGCTGGAATTCCCGGTGATGTCGCTGGGCGAGACCATGCTGCGGCCCACCGCCATGCTGTTCCGCAACCTGGCCAGCATGGACGTCGAGGAATCGATCCGCGCCAATCCCATCGACGGCGTGGTGCTGATGGTCGGCTGCGACAAGACCACGCCGGCCCTGATGATGGGCGCGGCAAGCTGTGACCTGCCGGCGATCTGCCTGTCCGGCGGGCCGATGCTGAACGGCAAGTATCGCGGCCAGGATATCGGCTCGGGCACCTCGGTCTGGCAGTTCAGCGAGGCCGTGCGCGCCGGCGAGATGACGCTGCAGGACTTCATGGCCGCCGAGGCCGGGCAGTCGCGCAGCGCCGGCCACTGCATGACCATGGGTACCGCCTCGACCATGGCCAGCATGGTGGAATCGCTGGGCATGGGCCTGCCCACCAATGCCGCCATTCCGGCGGTGGATTCGCGGCGGCGGACGCTGGCGCACATGGTTGGAAGGCGCATCGTCGAGATGGTCAGGGAAGACCTGCGCATGTCCAGGGTGCTGACCCGCGCCGCCTTCGAGAACGCGGTGCGCGCCAACGGCGCCATCGGCGGCTCGACCAACGCGGTGGTGCATCTGCTGGCGCTGGCCGGGCGGCTGGGCATCGAGTTCAGCCTCGACGACTGGGACAGGCTGGGCCGCGACGTGCCGACCATCGTCGACCTGATGCCCTCGGGCCGCTTCCTGATGGAGGATTTCTATTACGCCGGCGGCCTGCCGGTGGTGCTGAAGACGCTGGGCGACACCGGGCTGCTGAACAAGGACGCGCTCACCGTCAACGGCCGCTCCATGTGGGACAACGTCAAGGACGCCGAGAATTTCAACGAGGAAGTCATCCGCCCGGTGTCGCGCCCGCTGGTGAAAAGCGGCGGCATCGCCGTGCTGCGCGGCAACCTGGCGCCGAACGGCGCCATCATCAAGCCCTCGGCGGCGACGGCGGCACTGATGCAGCATCGCGGCCGCGCCGTGGTGTTCAAGAGCATCGAGGACTACAAGGCGCGCATCGACGACCCGAAGCTGGATATCGACGAGACCTGCGTCATGGTGCTGCAGAACTGCGGCCCCAAGGGCTATCCCGGCATGGCCGAGGTCGGCAACATGGGCCTGCCGCCGAAGATTCTGGCCAAGGGAATCAAGGACATGGTGCGAATTTCCGATGCCCGCATGTCGGGCACCGCCTATGGCACGGTCGTTCTGCACGTGGCGCCGGAGGCCGCCGCCGGCGGGCCGCTGGCGCTGGTGCGCGACGGCGATTTCATCGAGCTGGACGTCGCCGGGCGGCGGCTGCATCTCGACGTGCCCGACGCCGAACTCGTCCGTCGCCGTGCCGGCTGGACGCCGCCGCCGCCGCCGATGACCGGCGGCTATCAGAAGCTGTATTTCGATCACGTATTGCAGGCGGACCAGGGGGCCGATCTCGACTTTCTGGTCGGGTGTCGCGGCGCCGAGGTCGGTCGCGATTCGCACTGATCGACATGCGCCGGACAATTTGCGCGAATGAGCAATGGCTGAGGCGATGAATATGCGCATTGTGCAATTTCACGACGGCGATCCCGCGCAACCCCGCGTGGCCCGCGTCGGGGCCGACGGGCGGACGCTCGAGGTCCTGGCCGGAAACCGCGGAACCTGGGGTTTTGCGGAGCAGGCGGCGCTGCGTGGCCGGAAGCTCGCCGATCTGCTGGCGCAGACCGCGGTGGTCGATCGCGTTCCCTACGACGCGGTATGGAACGAGGGTCGGCTGCTGCCGCCGCTCAGCCATCCCGATCCGGCGCATCTTCTGGTCACCGGAACCGGCCTGACCCACATGGGAAGCGCCGGCGCGCGCGATTCCATGCACCGCAAGATCGCCGGCGACGAGGCGCAGCTCAGCGATTCCATGAAGATGTTCCGCTGGGGCGTGGAGGGCGGAAAACCCGCCGACGGCGGCCCCGGCAGCCAGCCGGAATGGTTCTACAAGGGCGACGGGTCCTGCGTCGTCGCGCCGGGTGCGGCGCTGTCCATGCCGTCCTTCGCCCAGGATGGCGGCGAAGAGCCGGAAATCTGCGGCCTCTACATCGTCGCCGCCGACGGTACGCCCTGCCGCATCGGTTTCGCCCTCGGCAACGAATTTTCCGACCATGTGATGGAACGCCGGAACTACCTGTACCTGGCGCATTCCAAGCTGCGCATGTGTTCCTTTGGCCCGGAGCTGCTGCTTGGCCCGCTGCCGGCGCATGTGGAAGGCACAAGCCGGGTGCGGCGCGGCGATACGCTGCGCTGGGAAAAGCCCTTCGTCAGCGGCGAGGCCAACATGACGCATCGCATCGCCGGGCTGGAACACCACCATTTCAAGTACCGCATGTTTCGCCGGCCGGGCGACCTGCACGTGCATTTCTTCGGCACGGCGACGCTCAGCTTCGTCGACGGCGTCGAGGTGGCGCCCGGCGATACGTTCGAGATCGAGGCGCCGGCATTCGGCCGGAAGCTGGTCAACCCCCTGGCCCGGCTGGTCGAGGACAGCGTTGCCATACGCGAACTTTGACCGCCGGGACGGAATCAGGCCGCGATCCTCAGGCGGCCCAACAACGAGAAGAGCCGGACGCGGGCCATCCGCATCGGCTCCGGACGATGTCAACACGGAGCAAACGAAGGAACACTGAAATGACCGGGAAGAAGACTCTCGTCGCGGCGGTGGCCGTGACCCTCGCGCTCGGCGCGGGAACCGCCCTGGCCGACACGGCCGCCAAGAAGATCGCTTTGTCCAACAACTATGCCGGCAATTCCTGGCGTCAGGCCATGCTGAAGAGCTGGGACAAGGTGACCAAAAAGGCGGTCGCCGACGGCATCGTGGCCGAGGCCTCGGCCTTCACCACGGCGGAAAACCAGGCGACCGAACAGGCCGCGCAGATCCAGAACATGATTCTGCAGGGCTATGACGCGATCGTCCTCAACGCCGCCTCGCCGACGGCGCTGAACGGCGCGGTGAAGCAGGCCTGCGACGCCGGCATCGTCGTCGTCTCGTTCGACGGCGTGGTCACCGAGCCCTGCGCCTGGCGCATCGCCGTCGACTTCAAGAAGATGGGCGCCATCCAGCTCGACTATCTGGCCAAGCGCATGCCGAAGGGCGGCAACGTGCTGGAAATCCGCGGCCTGGCAGGTGTTTTCGTCGATGACGAAATCCATGCCGGCATCGAGGCGGGCGTGAAGAAGAACGCCCAGTTCAAGATCGTCGGCTCGGTGCATGGCGACTGGGCGCAGGAAGTGGCACAGAAGGCGGTGGCCGGTATCCTGCCCAGCCTGCCGCAGGTCGACGCGGTGGTCACCCAGGGCGGCGACGGCTATGGCGCGGCGCAGGCCTTCAAGGCGGCCGGCCGTCCGATTCCGCTGATCATCATGGGCAACCGTCAGGACGAACTGACCTGGTGGAAGGAACAGAAGGACGCCAACGGCTATGAGACCATGTCGGTCTCGATCGCGCCGGGCGTCGGCACGCTGGCCTTCTGGGTGGCGCAGCAGATCCTCGATGGCGTCGACGTGCCCAAGGACATGATCGTGCCGTTCCTGCAGATCGATCAGGGCAATCTGGAAGCCAACCTGGCCACGACCGAGGCGGGCGGCGTCGCCAATGTCGAGTACAGCCTCGACGACGCCAAGAAGGCGATCGCTTCGACGAAGTGATGGCTGATCCGACGTGAAGCAGAAGGAGCCCGGGGCAGTGTCCGGATCGAAACGCCAGATCGTCCGCCTGCAAGGCGTGGCGAAACGCTTCGGCGCGGTGCACGCGCTGGCCGGAGTCGACCTCGATGTCGAAGCCGGCCAGTGCCTCGGGCTCGTCGGACATAACGGCGCCGGCAAGTCCACGCTGATGCATGTGCTTGCCGGCACGCTTGCCCCCGACCGCGGCGCCATCGTCATCGACGGGGCGCCGCGGGAGGGCCAGTATTCGGTGGCGGCCGCCCATCGTCTGGGCATTCGCTGCGTGTTCCAGGAATTGTCGCTCTGCCCCAATCTGACGGTGGCGGAAAACGCGCGCATCCTGCACCCGGCCGTCAAGGGCTGGGGCTGGCGGGGCCGCGCCGGGCGCATGATCGCCGACAAGCTGGACGAAATCTTCCCCGGCCACGGCGTTTCCGCCGACGATGTGGTCGGCGACCTGGCGCTGGGCAAGCGCCAGATGGTGGAAATTGCCCGTGCGTTCACGGTGACGGACGAGCCGCTGCACCTGGTGATTTTGGACGAGCCGACCTCGTCGCTGGATTCGGTAACCGCCGAACAGCTTCTGGTCTTTGTCCGCAAGATCGTCGACGAAGGCGTGTCCTGTATCCTGATTTCGCACCTGCTGGGCGAGGTTCTGGGCTATTGCGACCGCATCGTGGTGATGCGCGACGGCCAGGTGGTGGCGGCCCGGGCGGCGGGCGAATTCGATCGCCATTCGCTGGTTTCCGCCATGGGCGACGTGGCCGAGGACAAGAAGACCGCGGCGCACGAGGCACGGAGCGCGAATCGCGACGCCGCCCCGGTCTGCGTGCGCGCCCGTCCGCGCGGCAAGGCGGCAGGGGGCGAACTGGTCGCCCATCGCGGCGAAATCATCGGTCTGTCCGGCCTCGCCGGGCATGGCCAGACGGAGCTGCTGCTGCAGATCTACCAGGCGGCGGGCCGGCGTGATCGCGACACCGAGGTGACCGGCCCGGTCGCTCTGGTCGCCGGCGACCGGCAGGCGGATGGCGTGTTCCACCTGTGGTCGATCGCCCAGAACGTGACCGTGCGCTCGATGCGGCGGATGCTGTGGCACGGGCTGATCCAGCCGGCGCGGGAAGCCGCGATGGCCGCGGACTGGCGGCAACGCATGCGGATCCGCACCCCGGACATGAACAATCCGATCCTGTCGCTGTCCGGAGGCAATCAGCAAAAGGCGTTGTTCGCCAGGGCGCTGGGATCGGATGCGGAGATCGTGCTGATGGACGACCCGATGCGCGGCGTCGACATCGGCACCAAGCTGGAAGTCTACGACATCATCCGCGCCGAGGCCGAGCGCGGCCGCACCTTCCTGTGGTACACCACGGAAATGGACGAGCTGGACAATTGCGACCACGTCTATGTCTTCCGCAACGGTCAGGTCGTCGCCGACTTGCCGCGTGGCGAGATGACCGAACAGAAGGTCCTGCAATCCTCGTTCGAGCAGGTGGCCTGACATGCTGCGCGGACTCGGCAATCCCCGTTTCCTGCGCGCCGTCCTGCCGGCGATTTCGCTGGCGGTGATCCTCGGCGCGATCTTCGCGGTCAATCCGCGGACGATGAGCCCGATCGGCCTCAATCTCCTGCTGCAGCTGGCCGTGCCGGTGGCGCTGGCGACCATTGCGCAGATGTTCATCCTGGCGGTCAACGATCTCGATCTGTCGATCGGCGGCTATGTCGGCCTGGTCGCCTGCATCGGCGCCACCTTCCTGAACACCGACCCGCTGCTCGGTGTCGTTCTGCTGGGTGCCTGCATTGCGGCCTACGCGGTCATGGGGGCGCTGATCCACTGGCGCAACCTGCCCAGCATCGTGGTCACGCTGGGGATGCTGTTCGTCTGGCAGGGGATCGCCATCCTCGTGCTGCCCACCCCGGGCGGCGCGGCGCCGGGCTGGATCACGGCGATCATGGGTTTCAAGCCGCCGCTGGTGCCGTTTCCGATCGTCGCGGCCGTGGTTATCGCCGTGGTCGTGCATTTTGCGCTGATGCGCTCGTCCTACGGTGTCATCCTGCGGGGCGCCGGCGGCAATCCGCGCGCGGTGGCGCGGGCCGGTTGGTCGCTGTTGAAGACCAAGCTTGCGATGTACGCGCTGGCGGGCTTGTTCGGCGTGCTGTCGGGTCTGTCGCTGATCGGGCTGACCACCTCGGCCCAGGCCAATATCGCCATGCCGTATACGCTGCTGTCGATCGCCGGCGCGATCCTGGGCGGCAGCGAGTTCGTCGGCGGAAGGGTGTCGCCGGTCGGCGCCGTCATCGGCGCGTTGACCCTGACGCTGGCCACGCGCGCGCTGACCTTCTTCCATGTGCCGCCAGACTGGCAGATCGGCGCGCAGGGGGGAATCCTCATCGTCGTGCTGGCGCTGCGCGCCCTGATCAACCGGAGGGAAGTCGCATGAGCACGGCGATGGTGCGAATCCGGGTGCTGCTGGCGCGGCCGTGGATATGGTCGTTCCTCGGGGCGCTGGCGGTCTGGCTGGCGGCGGAGCTGTTCACCGGCGGCCAGGGCGCGGGGGAACTGCTGACCGCGACCCTGTCCTTCGCCGTGTTCATGGTGATCGTCGGCATCGGCCAGATGTTCGTCATCTCGACCGGACCCGGCAATGTCGATCTGTCGATCCCGGCGACCATCGCGCTGACCGGCGCCGTCGCCATGAAGACGATGGGCGGCGCCGATGCCATGATCCTGCCCGGGATGCTGGCCGCGCTGGCTGCCGGCGCATTCGTCGGCGCCTGCAATTACGGGCTGATCCGCCTGCTGCGCATTCCGCCGATCATTGCCACCATGTCGGCCAATTTCCTGGTCATGTCGACGGCCATCGCCTATGGCCGCGGGCTGAAGGTCAAGCCGCCGCCGCTGTTCGCCGACTTCACCACCGCGCAGGTCGCGGGGATTCCGGTGCTGGCGATCTGCACCGCCATCTTCGCCGCGGTCATGGGCGTGGTTCTGCACCGCACGGTCTACGGCCGGTCGGTCCATGCCATCGGCCAGAACCGGCGGGCGGCGCGCCTGGCCGGCGTCGCCGTCGACCGCACGCGGTTCCTGGTCTATGTGCTGAGCGCCACTTTCGCCGGGCTGTGCGGCGCGCTGCTGGCGGGATTTTCCGGCGGCTCGTCGCTGAGCGCGGGCGAGACGTATCTGCTGGCCTCGATCGCGGTCGTGGTGATCGGCGGCACCTCGGTCGCCGGCGGTCGCGGGAACGTGCCGGGCATCTGGGGCGCGGCCCTGTTCATGTATCTTCTCGAGGCGATGCTGAACACATACGGCGCCGGGGCGGGGCTGCGCCTGATCCTGACCGGCCTGATCATCATCCTGGTCATCACCATCGCCGGCGGCGACAGGCCGCAGCGATAGAACGAAGCGGAGCAGGCCCATGGCCCTGGTTGGCAATTCCTACGAATATTTCGACAAGCGATTCTACGACCTGACGGTGCCGATCGCCGAGGTCGAGGAACTTTACAACGGCTGCCGCTGGGCGGAAGGACCGGTCTGGTTCAACGACGGCGGCTTTCTGGTCTGGAGCGACATCCCCAACAACCGCCTGCTGCGCTGGGTGCCCGATCTGGGGGTGGGCGTCTATCGGGCCGGATCGAACTTCGCCAACGGCAATACGCGCGACCGCCAGGGCCGGCTGGTGTCATGCCACCACGGCACC
>JAHELM010000095.1:0-4952 GCA_024644185.1 Rhodospirillales bacterium
CATCTGACGCTGGCCCTGCAATGCGGCGGCTCGGACGCCTATTCCGGCATCACCGCCAATCCGGCGCTGGGCGCGGCGGCGGATCTGCTGGTGCGGCATGGCGGCACGGCGATCCTGTCGGAGACGCCGGAAATCTATGGCGCCGAGCATCTGCTGACGCGCCGCGCGGTCAACCGCAAGGTGGGCGACAAGCTGGTCGAGCGCATCCGCTGGTGGGAGGATTACACCGCGCGCAACGGCGGCTCGATGGACAACAACCCGTCGCCCGGAAACAAGGCCGGCGGGTTGACCACGATCCTGGAAAAATCCCTGGGCGCGGCCGCCAAGGGTGGCACGACCAACCTGACCGGGGTCTACAAATACGCCGAGCCGGTGACCGAAAAGGGCTTTGTCTTCATGGATTCGCCGGGCTACGATCCGGCATCGGTGACCGGCCAGGTGGCCAGCGGCGCCACCGTCGTCTGCTTTACCACCGGCCGCGGGTCGGCCTTCGGCTTCAAGCCGTCGCCCTCGATCAAGCTGGCCACGAATACACCGATGTACAATCGGCTTTCCGAAGACATGGACATCGACTGCGGCGAGATCCTCGACAAGGGCGTGCCGGTGGCCGAGATGGGCGAGCGGGTGTTCCGTCTGATCCTCGACGTCGCGTCCGGCACACCGTCGAAAAGCGAGGAGCTGGGCCTGGGCGACAATGAATTCGTCCCCTGGCTGATCGGCGCGGTGATGTAGCGAAACCGGAATTCGAGGATGACCGATGCCTGATCTTCGCGAGGCCCTGAAGCCCGATACCGCCCTGCCGGTGGACCGCGAGCTGGCGGTTCTGGTCGGCCGCGCCTGGCGTCCGGGCGATGTGCCGGGCCCCAGCGTCGTGGTGGTGCGCGGCGCGGATATTCGCGATGTCTCGCATCTGGCGCCGACGATGTCGGAATTGCTGAGCCTCGACGATCCGGTTGCCGCGCTCTGGGCGCATGAGGGAGAGCGCATCGGTTCGGTCGACGACATTCTGGAAAACACCCATGCCGATGCCCGCGACCCGGACATTCCGTGGCTGCTGGCACCCTTCGACCTGCAGGCCCTGAAGGCCTGCGGCGTGACCTTCGTGACGTCGATGCTGGAGCGGGTGATCGAGGAACAGGCCAAGGGCGACCCGGCCGGCGCCGAGGCGGTGCGGGCCACCATCGCCGGCGAGATCGGCGGCGACCTGGCCCGCGTGAAGCCCGGTTCGGCGGAGGCGGAGCGGCTGAAGCAGGCGCTGATCCGGCGTGGAATGTGGTCGCAATATCTCGAGGTCGGGATCGGCCCCTATGCCGAGGTCTTCACCAAGTCGCAGCCGATGTCGGCCGTCGGCATCGGCGCCGAGGTCGGCGTACATCCGGAATCCACCTGGAACAACCCGGAGCCGGAAGTCGTTCTGGCGGTCGACGGGCGCGGCCGCGCCATGGGCGCGACGCTGGGCAACGACGTCAATCTGCGCGATTTCGAGGGGCGCAGCGCTCTGCTGCTGGGCCGCGCCAAGGACAACAATGCCTCCTGCGCGCTGGGGCCGTTCATCCGCCTGTTCGACGCGCAGTACAGCGTCGACGACATGCGGTCCAGCGAATTGGCGCTGACCGTCGAGGGCCAGGACAATTTCCGCATGGAGGGGCGCAGCTCGCTGGCGCGGATCAGCCGCGATCCCCTGGATCTGGTGGCCCAGACGCTGAGCCGCAATCACCAGTATCCGGACGGGCTGGCGCTGTTCACCGGCACCATGTTCGCGCCCACCGACGATCGCGGCTCGCCGGGCATGGGCTTCACCCACAAGGCCGGCGACATCGTAACCATTGCCTCGCCGCGCCTCGGCGCGCTGGTCAACCGGGTGACGCGCACGACCGAGGCGCCACCCTGGACCTTCGGCACGGCCGCGCTGATGCGCAACCTGGCTGCCCGCAAATTGATCTGACGCAAGGAATCCCCGACAGATGAGCGTGTTCAAGAACTACATCGCCGGCGAATGGGTCGCCGGGACCGATGCCAACCGCAATGTGAACCCGTCCAACCTGGACGATGTGGTGGGCGAATACGCGCGCGCCGACAAGACCCAGGCCGAGCGCGCCATTGCCGCCGCCCGGGCCGCGTTTCCGGCGTGGTCGCAGGGTGGCATCCAGGCCCGCGCCGACATGCTGGAGGCGATCGGTAACGAGATCCTGGCGCGCAAGGAAGAGCTGGGCCGCCTGTTGTCGCGCGAAGAGGGCAAGACCCTGCCCGAAGGCATCGGCGAGGCCGCCCGCGCGGGGCAGATCTTCAAGTTCTTCGCCGGCGAGGTGCTGCGTCCCGAGGGCGAAAAGCTGCCATCGATTCGCCCCGGCGTCGATGTGGAGATCACCCGCGAAGCGGTCGGCGTGGTCGGCATCATCACGCCGTGGAACTTCCCGATCGCGATTCCTGCCTGGAAGATCGCGCCGGCGCTGGCCTACGGCAATTGCGTGGTGTTCAAGCCGGCCGATCTGGTGCCCGGCAGCGCCTGGGCGCTGTCCGATATCGTCGCCCGCGCGGGCCTGCCGGCGGGCGTGTTCAACCTGGTGATGGGCCGCGGCTCTCTGGTCGGCGAGGCGATCCTGAATTCGCCCGCGGTCGATGCCATCAGCTTCACCGGCTCGGTCGAGACCGGCAAGCGCATCGCCGCCGCCGCGGTTTCGCGGCTGGCCCGCGTGCAGATGGAAATGGGCGGCAAGAATCCGCTGGTCGTGCTGGACGATGCCGACCTGCCGACGGCAATCAATTGCGCCGTGCAGGGGGCCTTCTATTCGACCGGCCAGCGCTGCACCGCCTCATCGCGGTTCATCGTCACCGAGGGCATCCACGACCGCTTCGTCAAGGCGGTCGAGGAAAAGCTGAAGACGCTGAAGGTCGACGACGCGCTGAAGCAGGGCACCGATATCGGCCCGGTGGTCGACCAGAGCCAGCTCGACCAGGACCTGTCCTATATCGACATCGGCGTCAAGGAAGGCGCAAGGCTGGCGATCGGCGGCGAACGGCTGAACCGCGAAACCCGCGGCTATTTCCTGGCGCCGGCGCTGCTGACCGAGACACGCAACGACATGCGGGTGAACCGCGAGGAAATCTTCGGCCCGGTGGCCACGGTGATCCGGGTGAAAAGCTACGACGAGGCGCTGGCCGTCGCCAACGACACCGCCTTCGGCCTGTCGTCGGGCATCTGCACCGCCTCGCTGAAACACGCCACGCATTTCAAGCGCAATACCCAGGCCGGCATGGCGATGGTCAACCTGCCGACGGCGGGCGTCGATTATCACGTGCCCTTCGGCGGCCGCAAGGGGTCCAGCTATGGCCCGCGCGAGCAGGGAAGCTATGCGCGCGAGTTCTATACCATCGTGAAAACCGCTTATACGATGCCGGTGTGATGCCATGAGCGACCGTCTGAAAGGCAAGAAGGCCCTTGTCACCGCCGCCGCCCAGGGTATCGGCCGCGCCATCGCCGAGGCCTTCGCCGCCGAGGGGGCGTCGGTTCTGGCGACCGATATCAACCTGGCGAAACTGAAGGACCTGGAGGGCAAGGGCATCGCGGTGGCGAAGCTGGACGTAACCGACGCCGCCCAGGTCGCCGCCGTCTGCAAGGGCGCTGGAAAGCTGGATGCGCTGGTCAACTGCACCGGCTTCGTGCATCACGGCACGATCCTGGAATGCGAGGAAAAGGATTATGACTTTTCCTTTGATCTGAATGTGCGCGGCGCCTACCGGATGATCCGCGGCTGCCTGCCGGGGATGCTGGAAAACGGCGGCGGGTCGATCGTCAACCTGGCCTCGGTCGCGTCGTCGATTGCCGGCGTGCCCAACCGCTTCGTCTACGGCACCACCAAGGCGGCGCTGATCGGGTTGACCCGCTCGGTCGCCAAGGATTTCGTGGGCCAGGGCATCCGCTGCAATTCGATCTGCCCGGGCACGGTGGACACGCCGTCGCTGCAGGACCGGATCAACGCCTTCCCCGACCCGGTCGCGGCGCGCAAGGCCTTCATTGCCCGCCAGCCGATGGGGCGGCTGGGACGGGCCGAGGAAATCGCGTTTCTGGCTGTCTATCTGGCGTCCGACGAGTCCGTCTTCGCCAGCGGCCAGGAATTCATCATCGATGGCGGCATGACCATCTGAGCCAAGGAACCGAACAATGAAACTTCTGCGCTATGGAGAGAAGGGGCGCGAGCGCCCGGGCATGCTGGACGCCAAGGGCCGGATCCGCGACCTGTCGGGGATCGTCGGCGATTTGAGTCCGAAGACGCTGCAAATCGACGCGCTGGACCGACTGCGGGCGCTGAAGCCCGACAGCCTGCCGCTGGTCGAGGGCAAGCCGCGGATCGGCGCCTGCGTGGCACGGCCCGGCAAATTCATCTGTATCGGTCTGAATTATTCCGACCACGCCGCCGAATCCGGCATGGCGGTGCCGAAGGAGCCGATCGTCTTCATGAAGGCGACCAGTGCCGTCAATGGCCCCGACGACCCGGTGATCATCCCGCGCGGATCGGCCAAGACCGACTGGGAAGTCGAACTGGGCGTGGTCATCGGCCGGCACGCCAAATATGTCGACGAGAAATCGGCGCTGGACTACGTCGCCGGCTATTGCACGATCAACGACATCAGCGAGCGCGCCTTCCAGCTGGAAGGCACCGGCCAATGGGTCAAGGGCAAGTCCTGCGACACGTTCGGCCCGATCGGCCCCTGGCTGGTCACCGCCGACGCGGTCAAGGATCCGCAGAACCTGAAGATGTGGCTGGAGGTCAACGGCAAGCGCTACCAGGACGGCAGCACGAAGACCATGGTGTTCGGCGTCGCCCATCTGATCAGCTTCCTCAGCCGCTTCATGTCGTTGCAGCCGGGCGACATCATTTCCACCGGCACGCCGCCGGGCGTCGGCATGGGCCTGAAACCGGCACCGGTCTTCCTGAAGGCTGGCGATCGCA
>JAHELM010000095.1:4962-7859 GCA_024644185.1 Rhodospirillales bacterium
ATGCGGCTTGGCATCGACGGGCTGGGCGAACAAGACCAGCTTTGCGTCGCCGATCAGTAGAAGGGCAGGGACATGAAAGTTGGGTTTATCGGCGTTGGCCTGATGGGCCACGGCATGGCGAAGAACATCGTCGAGAAGGGCAATGCCCTGACCGTGATGGGCCATCGCAACCGCAAGCCGGTCGAGGATCTGCTGGCCCGCGGGGCGAAGGAAGCGAAGACCCCGGCGGAACTGGCCCGTGATTGCGACCTGGTGTTCCTGTGCGTCACCGGGACGCCGCAGGTCGAGGAACTGATCTTCGGCGAGAACGGAATCCTGGCCGGAATCACGCCGGGCACGATCGTCGCCGATTGCTCGACCACGGTTCCGGAATCGACGCTGAAGGTATGCGCGGCGATCGAGGCGAAGGGCGGCCGCTTCCTCGACACGCCGCTCAGCCGCACGCCGAAGCAGGCGGAAGAAGGCAAGCTGGCGGTCATGTATGGCGGCGATCCGGCGCTGTTCGAACGGATCAAGCCGGTGATCGACTGCTTCGCCGACACCGTCATACATTGCGGCCCGGTCGGCGCCGGGCACCGGGTCAAGCTGATCAACAACTTCCTGGCGCTGGGCAATGCCGTGGTGGTCTGCGAGGCGACGGCGCTGGCGCGCCGGGCCGGGGTGGATATGCAGGGTCTGTACGACGTCATCACCGCCGGCGGCGCCGACAGCGTGATGTTCCGGCGGATGATGCAGAACGTGCTGCAGGGCGACGACAGCGCCTTTCAGTTCGCCATCCGCAACATCCACAAGGACCTTGGCTATTATATGGAAATGGCGGCATCGCTGCCGGCGCTGGCGACCATGGCCGAGGCCGCGCGCCAGAACGTCACGCTGGCCCGGCTGACCGGCGAGGACGGGTCTTTCGGTCCGCGCATGTACGATGCCTTCTGCCGGCTGAACGGGGTCGAGCCCCGCGACTGAGGCGGCGCCAACGCCGTTCAACTTCGCATCGAAACCCGCTATAACCCCCGCTGCGGCGGCCATCCGGCCGGCGCGGCGGGATTTCGGCGAGAACATCATGTCCTATCGTCTGAACGAGACTGTCGAGGCGGTGGCGGAGCCGCCGATCGCCGAAGCCCAGGGCTGGGTGCGCGGGCGCGGCTTTCCGGCCGACCGGCCGCTGCTCGATCTTGCCCAGGCGGTGCCCAGCTATCCGCCGGCCGAGGCGCTGCGCGAGCACCTGGCCGAAGTCGTGCGGCGGCCGCAAAGCTCGCTCTATACCGACATCCTCGGCCTGCCGGCCCTGCGCGAGGCATTGGCGCGGCATATGGGCGAAGCCTACGGCGCCGGCATTCGCGCCGCTTCGGTCGCCATTACCGCCGGCTGCAACCAGGCCTTCTGCGCGGCGATCGACGCCCTGGCCGGGCCGGGCGACGAGGTGATCCTGCCACTTCCCTATTACTTCAATCACCAGATGTGGCTCGATGCGCGCGGCGTGGTCGCCCGCCATCTGCCCTTCGCCGAGGCGCAGGACGCGATCCCGGACCCGCAAGCCGCGGCGGCGCTGATCGGCAAGCGGACCCGCGCCATCGTTCTGGTGTCGCCGAACAACCCGACCGGCGCGATCTATCCGCCGGCGGCGATCGAGGCATTCTTCGATCTGGCACGGGCGCGCGGCATCGCCCTGGTCATCGACGAGACCTACAAGGATTTCCGGCCTGGCACCGCCCCCGCGCACGGACTGTTCGCCAGGCCGGACTGGCAGGACACGCTGGTGCAGCTCTACAGCTTCTCCAAGGCCTACAGCCTGACCGGCTACCGCGTCGGCTCGCTGATCGGCGGGCCGAAGCTGATCGAGGCGGTGGCGAAGATCATGGATTGCGTCGTCATCTGCGCGCCGCGTATCGGCCAGGAGGCGGCGCTGTTCGGCCTTGCCAACCTCGCCGGCTGGCGCGAGGAAAAACGCCTGACGATGAACGATCGCGTCACCGCGCTGCGCGATGCCCTGCGGGGCGCGAACAGCGGCTTCGAACTGGTCTCGATCGGCGCCTATTTCGCCTATCTGCGCCACCCGTTCGAGGGTCGCGACTCCACGTCGGTGGCCCGCGATCTGGCGCGCGATCACAATCTTCTCTGTCTGCCCGGCAGCATGTTCGGCGCCGGCCAGGACCGCTATCTGCGGCTTGCCTTCGCCAATCTCGACGCCGGAGAGATGGGAAATGTCGCGGCCCGGCTCGCGGCGGCGGGCGGCCGATAGGCGGAACATGGCCGCGCGGATCGCCTGTATCGGCGAATGCATGATCGAACTGAACGAGGATCCGTCCGGCGGGCCGGGCGCGATGCGCCGCGGCTTCGGCGGCGATACGCTGAACACGGCGGTCTATCTGGCCCGCGAACTGGCGGGGACGGGGATGCGGGCACATTACGTCACCCTGCTGGGCGACGATCCCTTCAGCGCCGAGATGCTGGATGGCTGGGCGGCGGAGGGGATCGAGACCGGGCTGGTGGAACGTCTGCCGGGAATGCTGCCGGGGCTCTACATGATCCGCGTCGACGCGCGCGGCGAGCGCAGCTTCCACTACTGGCGAAACCAGGCCGCCGCCCGGCGTCTGTTCGCGGCGGGACACGGACAGGCGACGCTGGAGACGCTGGCCGGCTTCCAGGCGATCTATTTTTCCGCCATCACCCTGGCGATCCTGGGCGACGAGGGCCGCGGCCGGCTGTTCGACCTGTGCGACCGGGTGCGGGCGCGCGGCGGCATCGTTGCCTTCGATTCCAACTATCGGCCGCGGCTGTGGCCGGATGCGGCGACGGCAAGCGCGACCATCGCCGAGGCGTGGCGCCGGGCGACCCTGGCCTTGCCCGGTTTCGATGACGAGGCCGCGCTGTTCGGCGATACCGATGCGCGGGCGACC
>JAHELM010000096.1 GCA_024644185.1 Rhodospirillales bacterium
CCGCCAGTCTCGGCGCCGTGTCGCTGCCGGCCGGGCTGGCAGTGGCCGCGGCGGCGATGGTGCTTATGGGAATCGTGCCGGTTCGGGAGCTCTATGAATCGGTGGACTGGCCGGTGATCGTATTGCTGGGCGCGATGATCCCGGTCGGCGGCGCGCTGGAATTGAGTGGCGCGACGACGCTGGTTGCCGACACGCTGGTCGCCTATTCCGCCGGCCTGCCCGCCTGGACGAGCCTGCTCGTCGTGCTGGTGGTCACCATGACCCTGTCGGACATCATGAACAATGCCGCCACCGCGGTTGTCATGGCGCCCATCGCCATCGGCATCGCCGGGCGCCTGGACGTCAATCCGGATTCGTTCCTGATGGCCGTGGCGATCGGCGCCTCCTGCGCCTTCCTGACGCCGATCGGCCACCAGAACAATACGTTGATCCTGGGCCCGGGCGGCTATCGCTTCGGCGACTACTGGCGCATGGGCCTGCCGCTGGAGGCGATCATCGTCGCCGTCGCCATGCCGACGCTGCTGGCGGTCTGGCCCCTTTAACGGAGACCCTGGTGAGCGAGGCCATTGAATTCGACGAAAAGACGGCCCGGGAAACCGAGGTCCTATACCTGACGCCCGACATTGTTGCGGCGCGGCGGCGCGTGCTCGACATGCTGGCCGTGGCGAGGGGCGAGCGGATCGCCGATATCGGCTCCGGCCCCGGACTGCTGGCGCAGGAAATCGCCGCCGCGGTCGGACCGCGGGGCTGCGTGGAAGGCGTCGATATCAGCGCGCCGATGGTGGCGCTGGCCCGGCGGCGCTGTGCCAACCTTGCACATGTTGCATTCCACGACGGCGACGCCACCGCCCTGCCCTGGCCGGACGCCGGTTTCGATGCCGCGGTCTCGACCCAGGTTTACGAATATGTGCCAGATCTCGCCCAGGCCTTCGCGGAGCTATGCCGCGTGCTGCGCCCCGGCGGCCGCGCCCTGATCATGGCGACCAACGCCGATTCACTGATTCTGGCCTCGCCCGCCCCCGCGCTGTCGCGCCGGATCCTCGATGCCTGGCGGGCGCATTGCCCGCATCCCGACCTGCCGCGCCGCATTTCCCCGTTGCTGCGCGGGGCCGGCCTGGACATCCGGGCGCGCGACAGTTTTACGCTGCTGGACGCAGATTTCAGCCGCGACCGTTTCGCCTGGCATTACCTGCGCTCGATCTCCGCCTACGCGGCGCGCCAGGGCCGAATCGAGAAGGCCGAGGGCAAGGCCTGGATCGCCGAATTACAGGATCTTGCGGTTGATGGCGGTTTTTTCTTCAGCCTGAACCGATACCTCTTCGTTGCGGAACGGCCAACCGCCTGACTTGCCGTGATCGCGGCGCGGATTTTCGCTTGCGGCCAGCCGAAAACTAAGGAAGTTTTAGGCATGATCAGGGAAATATCCAGGGCAACGATTATCGGCATCGCGCTCCTCGCCGCCGGATGCGCCAGCGGCCCCCGAAAAAGCGCGCCGGTCGCGGCGCCGGCACCCGGGGCAGCAATACCGATCGCCGGCCCGGCCTATTCGATAGACGGAGATACCGTCATCGTCGGCGGTACGCTCGTCGATCTGTGGGGCGTCGAGGCCCCCAGCATCAACGATTCGGATGGCTGGTTCGCGCGTGCCTCGCTGGACGCTATGATCGGCCCTGGCGGCAGCCTGCTTTGCACGCCGAAATACCGCTTGGCCGGAAGGATGCGGGCGGTCTGCGCCAATAACCTGGTGGGCGATGTCGGCCGCGCCCTGCTGGCCAGCGGCTGGGCGGTGACCACCCGCGACGATACCCGCCAGAATTCCGACGCCGAGTATCTGGGCAAGGCTTACGAAGCGACCGAGATCCGCGCCAGGCTTGCCCGGCTGGGCCTGTGGGCCCGCAACCCTGGACCCTGATCAGGCTGCCTGTTCGCGCGTCTTCAGAAAACGGATCGCCGGAAAATCCTGCGCCGTGCGATCCAGATGCCAGGCATTGCGGGCAAGGAACACCGGCGCCCCGTCGTGATCGTCGGCCAGCGCCGAACCGTTGGCGTCGCTGAATTTCTTCATCGCCTGCGCATCGTCGGCCTCGACCCAGCGCGCGGTGTGCAACTGGGTCGGCTCGAACCGGACCGCAATATCGTATTCGGTGCGAATGCGATCGGCGAGAACGTCGAACTGCAGCGGGCCGACGACGCCGACGATCCAGTCGGAACCCAGACGCGTGCGGAATGCCTGGGCCGCCCCTTCCTCGGCCATCTGGGTCAGTGCACGGCCCAGATGCTTGGCCCGCATGGGGTCTTCCGGGCGCACGCGCTGCAGATGTTCCGGCGCAAAGGACGGAATGCCGGTGAAATGCAGGTCCTCGCCCTCGGTCAGCGCATCGCCGATGCGCAAATTGCCATGATTGGGAATGCCGACGATGTCACCGGCATGGGCTTCCTCGGCCAGTTCGCGCTCGCGTGCCAGGAACAGCACCGGATTGTGCATCGCCAGCACCTTGCCGCTGCGCACATGCTTCAGCTTCATGCCGCGTTTGAAATGGCCCGACGCCAGTCGCATGAAGGCGATGCGGTCGCGGTGCTTGGGATCCATGTTCGCCTGGATCTTGAAAATGAAGCCTGAAACCTTTGCCTCGGTCGGCTCGATCAGGCGCTCGACAGTCGGCTGCGGTCGCGGCGGCGGCGCCAGTTCGACCAACCCGCGCAGCAATTCGGTCACACCGAAATTATTGATGGCGCTGCCGAAGAACACCGGCGTGAGATGACCTTCGCGATAACTGTTCAGAGCGAAAGGCGGGCACAGCCCGCGCACCATGTCGATCTCCTCGCGCAGCGTGCTGACCGCATCGGCGGGCAGCAGCCGGTCCAGCTTCGGGTCGTCGAGCCCCTGGCAACTCTCGGTTTCCGCCGGACGGCCTTCCTTGGCCCGCGCGATCAGCGCCAGCCGGTCATGCATGAGATCGTAACAGCCGAGGAAATTCCGCCCCATGCCGATCGGCCAACTGGCCGGCGTGGTGTCGAGGGCGAGTGCCTGCTCGATCTCGTCCATCAGTTCGAAAGGCTCGCGGCTTTCACGGTCCATCTTGTTGACGAAGGTGATGATCGGCACGTCCCGCAGGCGGCAGACCTCGAACAGCTTGCGGGTCTGCGTCTCGATACCCTTCGCCGCATCGATCACCATGATGGCGGAATCGACCGCGGTCAGCGTGCGGTAGGTGTCCAGCAAGTTGAAGGTGCAGCCGGCGTAGTCGTATGTCATCACCGACGAGGCGACGGAAATGCCGCGTTCCTGCTCGACCTTCATCCAGTCGGACCGCGCGCGCCGGCGTTCACCGCGCGCCTTGACCGCGCCGGCAAGCTGGATCGCGCCGCCGAACAGCAGCAACTTCTCGGTCAGTGTCGTCTTGCCGGCATCCGGATGCGAGATGATCGCGAAGGTCCGGCGGCGCGCGACGGTGTCGTTCGGCGGTGCCATGAAACGGGTACTCTCCTGAAACAGCATCACGCCGCGTCATGAAGACGCGGCGCAGGACTGCATATGGCGCATGACGCCGGCAAAGGCAACCCTGCCGGCTATTCATCCCCGGACATCAGCACCGTGGCCAGGGCCCCGCCAACCGAGGCGATCATGCCCGCAACGCCCATGTCGAATGCCAATTCGTCCGCCTGCTCATACCACTCGTAATCGGTCGGATCGGGGATCGCCGCATCCAGCACGCCGGCGAAGTGTTCGGACCATTCCTGTTCGATATCCAGGGCAAGCGCATAGGGCAGACAGCGCGCATAGAGCGCCGGGGTCATTGCCGGCGCCTCCAGCCGCTTCAGGCGTTCCGGCTCCGCGGTGGCCAGATACATCCGGAATCCGGCGATGTCGGTCAGAAGATCCCGGCCACGGCTTGTCGGAACCTTCATCCAGAAGAAGAAGCCGGCATTCATCGCCGCCAGGATGGCAAACCCTCCAGCCATCAGGATGCTGCCGGTCCCGAAGGCTTCGCCGTCATGTGTCGTGGAGGCCGCCAGATAGGCCGCGCCGCTGACAACGATCCCCAGCGCCACCGCCCAGACATTGGTGGCATAGACAGGACCTTCCAGTTCGTCCTCAAGGTGTTTGCGATAGCTTTCCATGGCGATGCGAAGGCGGGCGCCGTCCATCCGGCGCACCCATACGCGCGAGGTTCCGCTGAACAGGCTGGCCGCCAATCGGCGCTCGGCCGGGGTAAGGGTCGAAGACGATCCGCCGGTCCGTTGCAGCAGGTAATCGCCCGCTTCGTCGCGCAGGATCGTCAACTGGCCGCCGATGGCGAGGCTGAGAATTTCCGCGGCCATGACCTTGCCATCGAAACCCATCCCCAGGACATGCCGGATGCCGCCCGGCGACAGGCCCGGCGGCGGCGAGAATCGGGGAAACACAACCCCGGCGGCGGGATCGCGCCCAAACGCCCGCCAGACCACCAGATAGTAGATCAAGGGAACGGCACAGGCCGCCGCCCAGACCCAGGCGATACGCGACAAGGGCATTCCGGGCGGCGCCGGCGTGGCCGCCGCCGGTTCCGCCCCGAGCATGCGAAACAGGCTCTCGGTAACAATCCAGTCGGGCCGCCATTCGGCCACGAAGAAGGAAACCACGACCCATCCCAGAAGCAACAGCACCGATATCGCCGCTATCGCCAGCAGAGCGAAGGCAGCGAGGCGGAGGACCGTCGTCATGCCGCGCGAGTCCTAGAAGCCGCCACCGCCGCCGCCGCCGCCGCCGCCGCCCGATGAGCCGCGGCCACCGGATCCGGAGCGGGACCCGGGCGGCGTGGCGGCGGCCGAGATCGAGCGGCTGAACGACGACCCGAGGCTACCGGCGAAAGCACCTGGAGTCGACCAGGCGTCAAATCCCCGTTTTCCGCTGTACCAGCGCGGACGATAGCCGCCCTCAGCGCCAGCCGACGCCGCCGCCAGAATTCCGGAAAACTGCTCGCCCCATTCGTTCTCGACGTCGAGGGCAATGGCGTAGGGCAGATATCGCTCGAACAGTTCGGGCGTCCGCTCGGGCGGATTGAGCAGGTTCAGGCGTTCCTGTTCCGCGGTCACCAGGTACATCTTGAATCCCTCGATCTCGTCCAGCATCCGCCGGCCCGTCGCCGTCGGTGCGCGCAGAAGCTTGAAGAACAGCCAGTTGATCGCGATCAGACCGGCAATGGCGAAAAAGATCGGCGCCGGTCCCTTCGGCCCCGGGGTCGAGGCGATCGCCGGCCCCAGCACAGTCAGCGAAAGGAAGCTGGCCACGGTACCCAGCGCAAACCAGCCCGAGTTGCGCCGGAATTGCGCCCCCTCGTATTCGCTGGTCAGGGTCTTCCGCAAGGCATCGACCGCGGGTTTCAGTTGTGCGTGATTGCCCTTGCGTACCGCCACGGCATCCCCGCTCCTGAACAGCGCCGCCTCCATCGCCGCTTCGCCCGGCGCCAATGCGGCGCCACCGGTGCCATCCCGCCGGCGCAGGGTGTAGGTATCGTTGCCGTCGTCCTCGATGACCAGCCGGCCCTTGACCGCCAGATTTACCACGGCGGCGCCAAGCGCCTTCCCGTCGAAGCCCATTTTGGCGACGAAACGCGATGCGGCGGGCGACAGGCCCTTCGGGGGCTGCCAGCGCGGCACGATCGTACCGGCCTCCGGATCGCGGCCGACCTTGCGCCAGACGATCAGGTAATAGGTCAAAATGACCAGCCATATGACGATGGCGGCCAGATAGCCGGTATAGCCGCGCAGCGTCCACCAAAACTCGTCCGACTCCGTGGGTGGCGCCACGAATCCCTTCGGCCAGGTGACGGCGACGGTAAACCCTTCTCCCGGAGCCAAAGAGCGCGTCGTGGCGAATCTGGCCGGCCCGGTGCTGTCTTTCGCCGCCGTCCAGTCGCGGCCTTGTTCGCCGGCCTGTCCGGTATAGCCGTCGCGGCTCAATACGGTCGCGCCGTCCGGCAGCACGATGGTGACCGTCGCCGAGTCGATGGGAAACACCCAGTCGTTGCCGGTGACATTCCAATAAAGCTCGTCGTTCGTCTCGAAGAACCCGATCTGCCGATCGGTCCGATAGGTCAGCGTGTAGGTGTATCTGCCGGGATCGATGTATTTGTCCTTGGCGCCCATGTAGACGCGCACGCCGTTGATCCGTCCCTCGGTGAAATACGAGATCGGCTCGCCATTCCGCCTGACCTCGACGACATCGAATTCAACGATGTGATCGCTGCCATCCAACGCCCGATAGACAGTCGGAAAATCCCTGTAGATACCGCGCCGGATTTCCGCGCCCGTGGCGGTCACCGCTATCGTCTCGGTCACCGTCAGACCGCCATCGGCGCCGACCTGGACCAGGCTGTCGAATTTGTGGATCCGCTCTTCCTGCGCGACCGCCGGCAGCGCCCCGAAAAGCAATGCCAGAACCAGTACAAGGACCCGCCATCGCGGAAACGCCGTGGCCATTCCGATCTCCTTCATGTCCGCCGTTCCGTTACGCCCGTGCCGGACAAATCGTTTCGACAACCCTACCAACCGTCACCCCCGCCGCCGCCGCCGCCACCACCCGAGAAGCCGCCGTCCGAGAAGCCGCCGTCACCAGAGCCGGAGCTGGACCCGGGCGGTGTCGCCGCGGCGGCGATGGCACCGTCGGTGGAGGCGATGGCATCGCCGATGACCGCGCCGAAACCGCGTCCCAGTTCGCCCGACCATTCGGATCCCCAGCCCCGGCTGCCTTGGTACCAGATGGGCTGGTATCCCTGGCTGCCCTGTTCCGACGCGGCCGCCGCGAGCACATCCGCGAACTGCTCGCCCCATTCGGTCTCGACATCCAGCGCCATGGCGTAGGGCAGGTATTTCTCGAACAATGCCGGCGTCCGTTCCGGCGGGTTCAGCAGATTCAGCCGCTCCCGCTCGGCGGTGGCGAGATACATGCGGAAACCCTCGATCTCGTCCATGATCCCGCGCCCCTCGACCGTGGGCGCCTTCATCAGATAGACGAACAGCACGTTGACGATTACCAGCAGGCCAGCCGCGATGAAGGGACTGAATGCGGCCAGCATGTCGCGACCGCCTTGGGCGCCGGCAAGGAACGTGGCGATAACGGCCAGCGCGCTGAGGCCGAACCCCAGCGCCAGCGCACCCCGGTTGCGCACGAAATAGGCGCCGTCGTAACTGGCGGACAGTGCTTGTTGCAAGGCATCCACGGCGGGTTTTAGCCGCATGCGATTGCCTCCGGTGACCGCGATGCGGTCGCCCCAGGCGAACAGGGCCTCCTCAAAGGCGCGCTCGCCGGGCGACAATTTCGCTCCGACCCCGCCGGTATAGAGGCGGCGCAGGTGGAAATCCTTGCCGCTCCCCTCCTCGATGACAAGACGCCCCTTTACCGCCAGACTGACAACGACCGCGCCGATCGCCCCGGCGTCGAATCTCATGCGGACGATAAAGCGCGCCGCCGCCGGCGAGATGCCCCTGGGCGGCACGAAACGGGGAAACACCGTGCCGGCTGGCGGATCCCGGCCCAGGCGGGTCCAGACAAACAGGAAGTATCCCAGCACGACCAGCACGCCGATGGCCGCGACGATCGGCGTCAGCGCATCGCGCAGCCACCACAGCGCCCGGTCCACGCCACCCGGGCGCGCGACGAGGCCCGACGGCCAGGACACGGCGACGGTCAACCCTTCGCCCGGCGCCAGCACGCGGGTGGTGGCGAATGCGGGACTGCCGTCGCGATCGCGGTCGGCAATCCAGTCCTGCCCTTTGGCGCCGGAACGGCCGGTATAGGCCGCCTGCCGCAGCGGCTTCGCGCCCGGCGGCAATACGATTGTCGCGCGC
>JAHELM010000097.1 GCA_024644185.1 Rhodospirillales bacterium
TGCCGAATTTTCGCTGCTGCCGGCGCAGAACGCCACCGGCAACTGGGTCAAGGTGGTGCAGCGCGTGCCGGTTCGCCTGCGCCTCGAACCGACCGTAGACAACCTGGCCCTGCGGGCCGGGCTGAGTGCCACGGTCAGTATCGATACCGGAACGCGTACCGGTACCGTGCTGATTCGCAAGGCCCTGGCCCTGGTCGGTATCGGCGCCGGCACGCCGCCCGTGAACTGACCTCCCATGCAGCCGGGCGCCCCCTCCCCAGCCGCCGGTACGGTTGCCCATCGCGGCATGATCACCGTGGCTATCATGCTGGCCACGGTCATGCAGGTTCTCGACACGACCATCGCCAATGTCGCCCTGCCCAGCATGCAGGGCGATCTGAATGCCACCCAGGATACCGTCACCTGGGTTCTGACCTCCTATATCGTGGCCTCCGCCATCCTGACGCCGGTTACCGGCTGGTTGGCCGAACGCTTCGGCCGCAAGCGGCTGTTCCTGACCGCGGTCGCCGGCTTCACGATGACGTCGCTGCTGTGCGGAGTCGCCCTTGGGATGACGGAAATGGTCGTGTTCCGGGTGTTCCAGGGGGTTTTCGGCGCTGCCCTTGTGCCGCTGTCCCAGGCGGTGCTCCTCGACATCAATCCGCGCGAGCGACACGGCCAGGCGATGGCCATGTGGGGCGCTGGAATCATGGTTGGCCCGATCATCGGCCCGACGCTGGGCGGCTGGCTGACCGACGCCCTGAACTGGCGCTGGGTCTTCTACATAAATCTGCCGGTCGGCCTGTTTGCGTTCATGGCGCTGATGGCCTTCCTGCCGGAGACCGAAACCCGCAAGCGGCGATTCGATTTCTTCGGGTTCGCCCTGTTAAGCCTGGGCATCGCCACCCTGCAGATGATGCTGGACCGTGGCGAGCAACTGGACTGGTTTGGATCCGCCGAGATCTGGATCGAACTGGCGGTCATGATTTCCGCCTTCTGGATATTCGTCGTGCACACGGCGACCGCACATGACGGCTTCATCGATCCGCATATCTTTCGCGACCGCAATTTCACCACCGGGCTGATCTTCATTTTCATGATCGGCATCATCCTGCTGGCCAGCATGGCGCTGCTGCCGCCGATGTTGCAGCATCTGATGGGCTATCCGACGGTGACCACGGGATTGCTGCTGGCGCCGCGCGGCGTCGGCGTGATGATCACCATGATCGTCGTCGGCCGACTGGTCCGGACGGTCGATGCCAGACTGCTGATCCTGTGCGGGTTGCTGCTGACCGCCTGGTCGCTCCACGCCATGACCGATTTCACCATCGTCATGGGCCGCGGCCCGGTGATCGCGACCGGCGTCATCCAGGGGCTGGGGCTGGGGCTGGTCTTCGTGCCGCTCAGCACGCTGACCTTCGCGACCCTCGAAGTCCGCTTCCGCACCGATGCGGCCAGCCTGTTCAGCCTGGTGCGCAATCTCGGCAGCAGCGTCGGTATTTCGATCGTTGTGAGTCTGCTGGCGCGTAACGCCCAGGTGAACCACGCGGTCCTGGCCGGCCATGTCACGCCATTCAACCCGGCGCTGACCGCCTACGACGCGGCGTTTGCCGCAGCGGGCAGCGCTTCGGCGACGGCACTGCTCGATGCCGAGGTGACGCGGCAGGCCTACATGATCGCCTATCTCGACGATTTCAAGCTGATGATGTTCGTGACGCTGGCGGCCATCCCGATGCTGGCACTCCTGCGCCGCCCGCCAGCACCGGCGCCACGGTAAGCGCGGCTGAATCAGTCTTCCGAATCGCCCGGCGGCAAGTCGGCCATGCCCAGCGCCGCCATATACAGGTCCAGCAGCGTTTCCAGTTCCTGCCGGTCCGCCTGTTCCATCTTGCGCAAGCGAATGATCTGACGCATCACTTTCGCGTCGAAACCCGTGCCCTTGGCCTCCGCATAGACCTCGCGGATATCGGCGGCGAGTCCTGCCTTCTCTTCCTCGAGACGTTCGATCCTCTCGATGAAGGAGCGCAACTGTGCGCCCGCAATGCCCCCGACGTCGGCCATGTGACCCTCCCGGCTGATAATGAAATTCGCAGCGAAAGCTGCAAAGGGGCGGCGACCATATCCCGCCCCCGGCACCGGTGCAAGGGGCGACGGCTACGCCTTCAATGCCCCGGATTGACCGCGTTGAACTTATCGATCTTGTCGGCGGTCGTCTCGGTCTGGTGCTTCGCCTTCCAGTCTTCGTAGGACATGCCGTAGACGATTTCGCGGGCGTCGTCATAGGTCATGGCGATGCCCTTCTCCTCCGCCGCGGCCCGGTACCATTTGGACAGGCAGTTGCGGCAGAAGCCGGCCAGATTCATCAGGTCGATGTTCTGCACGTCGGCGCGGTCGCGCAGATGCTTCACCAGCGCGCGGAAGGCCGCAGCCTCGAGTTCGGTGCGGGTCTTGTCATCCATGACTTGCTCTCTGTCCTGCCGGGTTGAATTGCGTCCGCTACTATAGATAGCGCTGCTATAGATAGCATGGAATCCAGCGGTCGCCAGCCCGCGCGACCGCCCGTCCGCGATCAGGCCTTCAGCCGCTGCCCCAGGGCATCGACATGCCCGGTCAGTTCGGAAACCCTGGACTCCAGCGCCCCGGCGATTTCGGTAATGCTGCGAGCGCCGCGGGCAAACTGGGCCGACGCCTGACGCACGGCACCGATCGATTCGCTGGCGGCCCCGGCGCCGGCCGAGGCGATGCCGATGGCGTTCTCGATCTCGCCAGAGGCGATACGCTGCTGCTCCACACCGCTCTTCACATTGGCGGTCATGGTCGAGAAGGTCGAGATCGGTGCCCGAAGCCTTTGCACGGATTTCGTGGCACCGTCGATCCGGTTCTGCAACTCCTCGATCTGCGCCGCGATTTCCTCGGTCGCCTTGGCCGTCTGGTTGGCCAGGTTTTTCACTTCCTGGGCGACCACGGCAAAGCCCTTGCCGGCGTCGCCGGCGCGCGCCGCCTCGATGGTGGCGTTCAGCGCCAGCAGGTTGGTCTGACCGGCAATCTTGTTGATCAATTCGACGACCCCGCCGATTCTCGTCGACGCCTCGCCAAGATTGCGAATTGTATTGGAAGCATCCTCGATATCGCCTTCGGCCCGCGCGCCAACGCCGCTCGCCTGATCGACATTGCGGGCGATCTCGCGCGCGGCCAGCGACATCGAGGCGGCCGAACTCTCGGCGGTTTCGATATTGGTGCGCGCGGCTTCCGCCGCCGCCTGGGCGCGCTTGGTCTGGTCGTTCAGCGTGGTGCTGGTACCGGACAGGTCTTCCGCCATCGTCGCCAGGTTCTGGCCAGCCTCGGCGATTTCCCGTGCGATGCCGCGAATTCCCCGGTCCACTTCCTCGCCGATTGCGCGAATGCCAAGGGTCCAGCGCTCGCGTTCGGTGGCGGCGGCGGTCTGGCGCTCCTGCTCGGCCTGACGCGCCTGCATCAGCGAGAGAACGCAAAACCTGGCCAGGCGGACATGCCGGCGCGCGACCTTGATCCTGGCGGCCACGCCGAGGACGCCGACGCGCCGCCCGCCGAATTCGATTACCACATTGTAGCCTTCGCGCATGCCGCGTGACCGCATCGCCTCCCATCGGGTGACTTCGCGCTCGTCAATCTCGCCGGCCATGATGCGAGCGGCCGTGTCGTGCGTATCGCCGATACGCTGGCGCGCGCTGGAGGCGACGATTCGCCCGGCCTCGCCCATGAACGAGACAATCGAGCCCAATTCACGCGACAGCACCTCGCACAGTTCCTGGGCATAGGCGACATCCAGCCCGACTTCTTCCTCCACCGCGCTCGCTTCCTTTCATTCTTGTCGGCGTTTTCGCCATAACAGTGCGCGGAAAATAGTGAAGGTAAGGTTACGGAGAAAGGATCGTGACGCGATCGCCATGCGACCGTCCGCCGCAGGGCAATTTACGTTGCGCTATCCCGCCCGCGCACCGTCCCGGATATCAGCCAGTCGACCACGGCCTTCAGCGCCGATGGATCGTCCGGGTTCACGAGACACGCCTGACCGCGCCGTTGCGTGCGCGCACCAGTTCGGGATGCGCCAGAACCGCCGCCAGCGCGGCGCCGGTAATACCGGCCCAGTGCCGCGCCCCCTCGGATGAACCGATCAGGTCCTGGCGGATTTCCAGCAGCACGTTCGGCCGCGAACCCGCCAGGGCGTGGGTTTCGATGGTGTAGCCATGCGGGTCGAAGCCGGAATAGGGCTGGTTGTCCCCGATGCACAGCGCGGAATCGCGCGACAGCAGCGCAATCAGCGGATCGGCCATGCGCCGGTCGGAATTCGACAGGACACCCACATGCCAGGGCCGCCGCACCCCCCTCCAGATGGCGCAGCAGCTATGCACCGATATGACGGCGGGAACCAGACGACGCTCGGCAAAGCTGGCGATGGTTGCGGCGATTGCGCGGTGATACGGCCAGTAGCAGGAGTCAGCCCGCTGCGCCCGCGCCGTGGCATCGAGCCCGCGATTCCCCGGGATGACGGTGCGGTCGCTGATCTGCCGCATCGCCGTCGGGTCGTCGAGGGCCCGGTTGCAGTCGACCACCAGACGCGAATATCCCGACAGAATTGCCGGCGCATCGAGAATTTCCGCCAGATGCCGCGCCACCTCGGCAGCACCGATATCCCAGGCAATGTGCCGGTTGCGCGTTTCGACATCGAGCCCGAGATCGTCGAGCGCGGCCGGGACCGCGTTGCTGGCATGATCGCAGACCAGCAGGGCGGCGGCCCGCCCTTGCGGGTTGACAATGGTGACGGCCGGCGGATCGTTCGGGCCGGGCAGCCCGGCCGGTCCGATGCCGGCAAATCGGGAAGACGGATCGGTCATCGGCGTACTATAGCGAATTTGCGCTTTCGGAAATATCGCCGCGCGCGGCGTTCCCATTGCGCAAAATCGGCCGCCGGGCTACACCCGGCCGGCACCGTTCTCTCTCGCGGCTGGACCCGACATGCAGGACCGACACCCCTCCGCCGCCGCGACCGGGACCGACCGCCGGGCGCTGATCGCACTGTTCCTCGGCGCCGCCCTGATCGGCGCCTCGCCGATCTTCGTCCGGTTCAGCGAGTTGGGGCCGATGGCGACCGCGTTCCATCGGCCGTTCCTGGCGCTGCCCGCGCTGGCGCTGTGGATGGCGAGCGAGCGGCGCGGCGCCACGCCCGCGCGCCGGCCGGCGACGCGCCGCGACTACCTGCTTCTGCTCCTCGCCGGAGCCTTCTTCGCCGGCGATCTGTCGTTCTGGCACCTGTCGATCCTGCATACCAGCGTCGCCAATGCCACGCTGTTCGCCAATTTCGCGCCGATCTTCGTGACCGTCGGTGGCTGGCTGCTGTTCGGCCACCGGGTCACCCGCCTCTATACGGCCGGCCTGGCGCTGTCCATCGGCGGCGCCGCGCTGCTGGCCGGCGGCAGCCTGACCGACGCGCCGGAGCACTTGGCGGGCGACGCCTTCGGCATGGTGACCGCGGTGTTCCTGGCCTGCTACATCCTGGCGGTATCGCGGCTGCGCGCCGGATTCTCGGCGGCGACGATCATGGGCTGGAGCTCGCTGGGCACGGCACTGGTGATGCTGCCGGTAACCCTGCTGGCCGGCGAGAGCCTGATCGCCCCCAGCCTGCACGGATGGGCGGTGCTGATCGGCCTGGCGCTGCTGTCGCACGCCGCCGGACAGGGGCTGATCGCCTATGCGCTGGCGCATCTGCCGGCCGGGTTTTCCTCGGTCGGCCTGCTGTTCGAGCCGGTCGCCGCGGCGCTGCTCGCATGGGTTCTGCTCGCCGAGGCGGTAACCCCGTGGCAGGCCGCCGGCGGCGCCGTTATCCTGTGGGGTATCTTGCTGGCCCGAAGCGGCAGCCGCCGCGTCTGATTTTCCCGAAGCGGCGGCGGCCGCGTCTGATTTTCCCGAAGCGGCAGCCGCGTCTGATTTTATCGCACCGCACAAACCGGTTTGGTTTACTGTATGCCCATGAAACGCCAGCATCGCACCAAGATCGTCGCCACCCTCGGCCCGGCATCCTCGTCGGCCGAAACCATCGAAGCGCTGTTTCGCGCCGGGTCCGACGTTTTCCGGCTGAATTTCAGCCACGGCAGCCATAACGACCATCGCCTGCGCTACGACATCATCCGCGACCTCGAACAGCGTCTCGGCCGGCCAATCGCCATCCTGATGGATTTGCAGGGACCGAAGCTGCGGGTCGGCACCTTCGCCAAGGGGCCGATCGATCTGGCTCCGGGACATGGCTTCCGCCTCGATCTGGACCCCGCGGCCGGTGACGGCGGCAGGGTGACGTTGCCGCACGAGGAAATCTTCGCCGCGCTGAAGGCGGGCACCGAACTGCTGCTCGACGACGGCAAGATCAGGCTGCGGGTGAGACGCTGCGGCAAGGACTTCGCCGAGACCACGGTGGTGACCGGCGGTCCGCTGTCCGACCGCAAGGGCGTCAACGTGCCGGGGGTGGTTTTGCCGCTGTCGCCGCTGACCCCGAAGGATCGCGCGGACCTTGCCTTCGGCCTCGATATCGGGGTCGACTGGGTGGCCTTGAGCTTCGTGCAGCGGCCGGAGGACATCGCCGAGGCGCGACGGCTGATCGGCGGGCGGGCGGGCGTACTGGCCAAGCTGGAAAAACCGGCGGCGATGGACAGCCTGGAACAGATCATCGCGTTGTCCGACGCCGTCATGGTGGCGCGCGGCGACCTGGGCGTCGAGATGCCGCCCGAAGACGTGCCGGTACTGCAGAAACGTATCGTTCGGGCGTCCCGCAAGGCCGGGCGGCCGGTGATCGTGGCGACACAGATGCTGGAATCCATGATCAAGGCGCCGACGCCGACGCGGGCCGAGGCGTCAGACGTCGCCACTGCGGTCTACGATGGCGCCGATGCGGTGATGCTGTCGGCGGAAACCGCCTCCGGCGACTACCCGGTCGAGGCGGTTTCGATCATGAACCGCATCATCGAGCGGGTGGAAAAGGATCCGCTGTACTGGAAGATCGCCGAGGCCGAGCGGGTCGAGCCGGAGGCAACCTCGGCGGACGCCATCGGCGCCGCCGCGCGGCAGACCGCGCATACCCTGTCGGCCAAGGCGATCGTCACCTATACGACATCGGGTTCGACCTCGTTGCGCATCGCCCGCGAACGGCCCGATGTGCCGATCCTGGGCCTGACGCCGAACCTGGCGACCTCGCGCCGGCTGCCGCTGATCTGGGGCGTGCATTCGGTTTACACCGAGGATGCGCGCAACTTCCCCGACATGGAGGACAAGGCCATCGCCGCCGTGCTGGGCGACGGATTTGCCGTTGACGGCGACCGCATCGTGATTACCGCCGGCGTCCCCTTCGGCACGCCGGGCGCCACCAACATCATGCGCATCGCCCGCGTACGGAAGGCTTGATCGCCGCGTCAGAGGGGCGTGCCCTCGACCTCCTCGACCAGTTGATCGAGACGAACCCGGATCGGTTCCATAAACGGGTCGATCGCCAGCGCGGCGCGAAACGCCTTGATCGCCGCCGGTTTCTCGTCCAGCGCATCGTAGATCAGGCCAAGCCCGGACAGCGCCCCGAAATGCCGCGGTTCCAGGGCCAGGACATGCTGGATATCGGCCACCGAACCGTTGAAATCGCCGGCCAGATAGCGCGCGGTCGCCCGCCGGTTCCATGCTTCCGCGAAGTCCGGCTCGATCGCCACCAGCGCGTCGAAACTCTCCAGCGCCACGTCGTGGCGTTCCGCCTCCATGGCGGCCAACCCGTCGCGCATCAGCACGCGCCCGCCGGCGGTTTTCGGTTCGCTCCAAAGCTGCCAGATGGCG
>JAHELM010000098.1 GCA_024644185.1 Rhodospirillales bacterium
GATCCTTCGGCCCGGATCGGCAGCCAGGTTTCGTAATAGTGCCGCAAGGTCGCCGCCGGATCGACGTCGGCGAAGGCCTCCGGATGCAGGATCTTGGCGATGTACTGGAGATAAGCGTAGTCGTAGAGCGTGCGCGCCCCGCCATGATAGATGGCGTAGACGTGTCCAGCCTTGACGGCGGCAAGCCCGGCCCAGCCAGGTCGCCCGATATAGGGGCGCAGGCGATCGCGCGTGGTGTCGGGCGCAACGCCGAAGCCCATCAACACGGCCTTGTCCTTGGTCGTCCAATCGGAGCCGGGGATGAAGATCACTTCCGGATTGCTGGCCAGAACATATTCCGGATTGAGCGGCCCCCAGTTTTCGACCTTGCCGGCGGCGATGTTGGCGCCGCCGGCCAGGTCCAGCACGCCGGCCCACATCCCCTTGCCGTAGCTGTTGCCGTATTCGCCCGGACCCTTGTTGCCGAGTTCGACATAGACGCGCTTGGGAATACCGCCGGCCCGTTTCACGCGCGCCTGCACATCGACGACAGCCGCCGTGTATTCGTCAGCCAGTTTGCGGGCGCGATCCTCGGTACCCATGACCGCGCCGATCAGCAATGTGCTGGCCACATGCTTTTCGACGGTCTGGGCGTTGTAATCCGTGACCACGACCGGGATGCCGGCCGCCTCCAGCTTGCCAACCGCCTCGCCAAGCCCCTTGTACTGCCAGGCCGCCAGGATGGCGACATCCGGCTTGGCGGCAATCGCCGCTTCGATATTGAAGGTACCGGCCTCGACATCGCCGACATCGGCAAGCTGATCGATATGGGGATCCTGGGCGACATAGGCGGCCCATTGCAGGTTGCGCCAATCGCGCCAGACGGGTTTCGAGATCGCGACGACCCGGTCGAAGGCTTTTTCCCCTACGATGGCGTAGAAATCCTCGAAATAGAAACCGAGCAGAACCCGCTGGACCGGCGTGTGGATCATGACCTCGCGACCTTCGGTGTCGGTGACCATGACCATGTCGGCGTTCGCCGCCGACAGGCCGAGAGAAATCCCGGCGGCAATGCCCGCCAGACCGGCAAGAAATTTGCGTAACATGAGTGTTTACTCCCTGAAAACATACACATAGAACCGTCCGTCCGCTGAGCGGGCGACGAGCAGGAATCGGGTTCGGTGGATGTTCAGAGAGGTGGCGCGCGGCTCTGGGTGAAGGAGACTCGGATGCCGCCTGCCGGGCGCTGGGCGGCGATGCGGTGCACGATCGTGCCCGAAGCAAGCAAGGGCAGCAGGGCTGACAGGATCGGCGGGGATGGTGGCGGCACTTTTCCGAACGCGTGGCACCACTTGCATTGGCCGGAGATCTTGGCCGTGCCATTGCCGGAATGGTCCGGGTCGGGTGTCGCGGACAGGGTGCAGATGGCGTTTGCGGCCGCCGATGTCGCGACGGCGTTGAAATCCGCTGTCGCAGCCGCCGCGGGGGCCGGCGGGCCGGTCATGATCATTTGCGCCAGCAGCCAAACGGCCGCGGGCAGCAAACCGAACTTTCCTAGTTTTCGTAATCGATGCATCGGCTCACCAGTTCCAGCGGTCAGCGTAGCATGCCGTGCGCATTCACGACTGCGGCAAGTGGACGCGGGAGCATGCTATCCTGGTTCAGAACAGTCTCGGAAGGAACCAGTCATGCTGTTTTCGCGGCGTCGTTATCTGACGGGGCTGGCCGTCGCCTTCGCGGCAGTCTGGGGATTGTTGGCCGTCTCGCCTTACGATCGAAGCGACTGGGCGCTGGAAAACTTTCTCTCGGTCGTGTTCGTCGTCTATCTCCTATCAACGGCGCGGGCCCTGCCACTGTCGCGGGTTTCATATTCGCTGATATTTCTTTTCATGTGTCTGCATTCGGTCGGCGCGCACTATACCTATGCATTGGTGCCCTATGACGACTGGGCACGGGAACTGACCGGCGCGTCCCTCGACGACGCGCTGGGGTTCCAGCGCAATCATTTCGACCGGCTGGTGCATTTCCTCTATGGGCTGCTGCTGGTCTATCCGATCCGGGAAATCTTCATCCGGGTCGCCGTCGTGCGCGGCTTCTGGTCGTATTTCCTGCCGGTCGACGTCGCCATGTCGACCTCGATGCTGTTTGAATTGTTCGAGTGGGCCGCGGCCGAGGTATTCGGGGGCGATCTGGGTGCCGCCTATCTGGGTACGCAGGGCGATATCTGGGATGCGCACAAGGATATGGCCCTGGCCAGCACCGGCGCGCTGATCGGAATGACAATCACGGCCGGATTGAATATCTGGCTCCAGCGCGACTTCGCCAAGGAATGGCTGGACAGTCTGACCGTGAAAATCCGCGAGCCGCTCGGTGAGGACGAAATCGCCCGGATGTTGCGCGACAGGGACTGACACCGGCCGCGACGAATTGTCCCTGGGCGTAAAATCCGTCACCTCATTCGGTCTTGCGCGTGTACCGTATTCAAGAAAAGTGAATGTGCTTTCAGTTGTTTTGCCGGGTGCCCGGTAAGCATGGTCAGCCGCTCAACCGGGTCCCCCTGCCACATTTGGGAGACACGGTAATGACGCGCTACGATCAGTTCGAGCCCAGGCATACCTGGGACATCGTCAAGGAAAACATACCCGCCTTCGAGGCAGACCTGGATGGGCTTTGCGAGGTTGCAGCCCGCTACGGGGCGAGCTTTGCCAAGGTTATCGAGGCGACGGACGTGGTGACCGATCCCCGGGTTACGCTGAAATGCAAGATTCCGCCCTGCGAAATGTATGGCCGGAATCAGATGTGCCCACCATTTTCGCCAACTTCCGAGGAAACCGCAAAGGTAGTTGCCGCATACAGGAAGGGGATTCTGGTTGGCGTGGAGACGAAGCTGCCCGACGAATACTGGGAATTTCTCCAGCGGCAGGGCGAAAATCTCTGCAAGATTCTGGAAGATCAGGAATATGTGATCTGGCTGGACAAGATCCAGGTGACGTTGTGGAACAAACTGCACGAGTGCGTCATGGAGGTCGAGCGTGAGGCGCATAATCGCGGATACTACTTCGCGGTGGGTTATGTCGCCTCCACCTGCTACCTGTGCTGGCCGGGTGGGAAAGCGCCCGCGATCGAACAGAACAACTACTGTCCGACCAAGAAGCCCTGCAAGAAACCGTATGAGGCGCGGCCTTCGATGGAGGCTGCCGGAATCGACGTCTTCAGCACCTATCGCAAGGCCGGACTTACGCTGAACCTGGCGAACAAGGACAAGTTCAGCTGGACCGGACTTGTGCTCGTCGTCTGAAGACGGTGCCCGCTCAGCGATCGAGGATCAGCAATACGATGCCGATGGCGACCAGCACGATGCCGATAACCTCGGCGCGGCTGGTGCGTTCACGAAAGAAGAACACCGAGGCGGCGAAGGTGAAGATCAGCTCCACCTGGCCCAGTGCACGCACATAGGCCGCGTTTTCCAGCGTGAAGGCGGTGAACCAGCCGATCGAAGCCAGCACGCCGGCTAGTCCGACACCCGCCGCCCAGCGCCAGTGAACGAAGACGGCCTTCAGCGTCGGTCGTTCGCGCAGGCCGATATACAGGCCCATGACGACGGTCTGGATCACCACCGACACGGCCAGCGTGAAGGCCGCGGCCATGATCTTGTCGCCATGCTGGAGAGACAGCGAGGCCCCGCGGAAAAACACGACCGAGGCACCGAGGAAGGCGCCGCTGGCCAGGCCGATCAGCGTCGATTTTTCGCCCAGACTGGAAACCATGGCCGCGGCTGTGATTCTCGTCTGTGCCGCCGACAGCAAGACAACCCCGCTCGCAGCGACGGCAATCGCCAGCGCGCCGACGGGGGTCACGGTATCGCCGAGGATCAGCAGGCCGAGCACCGCCACCTGAACGACCTCGGTCTTGGAAAACGTCGTGCCGACGGCAAAATTGCGGAACGAGAACAGCCACATCAGTAGAACCGTGAACAGGATCTGCGACACCCCGCCAAGCACGCAGTAAAGCAGGAAGGTGAGGTTCGGCGACGGCAGCGGCTTTCCGCCGACTCCGTTCAGCGCCCACAGATACAGCAGCGCCAATGGGGCGGCGTAAAGGAACCGCACATAGGATGCGCCCAGAGTCGTGAGACGCCCCTTCAGATGTTTCTGAAGCGCCGAGCGCGCGTTCTGCATGAAGGCGGCAAAGACGGTAATCGGCACCCAGGTTTCGATCATTGCGGATAGCGTCCTGCTCCGGCACCCCGGACGGGTTCGGCCGGGCGTGCATAGAATGGGGGCAAGCGCGTCGCGGCGAAAGTCAATTCCGTCACGGCGCTTTCCTCTTGTGCGGTCGCGGGCGCGGCAATACCTTTTGGCAACTTCAATTCGCAGCGGGCAGTCTGATGAAGAAGATCGTCGAACGTATTGCATTGCCGGCGCCGGCACCCGGAACATCGCGCGAATTGATCGTGCACCGCTACGGTGACAAGGGCGCCCGGCCGAAGGTCTATCTGCACGCGGCGCTGCACGCCGACGAACATCCCGGTTTGTTGACGCTCAATCATCTGATTCGGTTGCTCGACCAGTCGTCCGATCCGCTGCATGGCGAGATCGTATTGCTGCCTTTCGCCAACCCGGTCGGCATGGCGCAACATCTGAACGGCTATCTCGCCGGCCGCTACGAGTTGTCGGGCGGCGGCAATTTCAATCGCAATTTCCCGGATCTCAGTGAAGCGGTGGCAGAGGCGATCCGCGGTAAGCTGGGCGCGGATGCGGCGGTGAATTCCGCGCTCATCCGCGCCGCGGCCGAAGCGGCGGCGGCGGCGCTGCCGCGCGAGAACGAATTGCAGGCGCTGCGCGCGGCGTTGCTGGGCCTGTCGATCGGTGCCGACTACGTGCTCGATGTGCATTGCGACCTTGAGGCGCTGGTGCATATCTTCGTCTCGCATCACCATCGCGACCTCGGCGACGAGTTGGGATCCCAGCTTGCCGCCGATGTGGTGCTTCTGGAACAGGAACCGGGGGGCAGCCCGTTCGACGAAGCGAATGCAGGTCTGTGGTGGAAGCTGCGCGAGCGGCTGGGTGGCGACGCGCGGGTACCGAACGGATGCTTCGCGACGACGCTGGAACTGCGTGGCCAGGCCGATGTCTCCGACGACATGGCGGCCGGGGACGCGATGAACATCTATCGCTTCCTGCAGCGTCGGGGCGTGATCGGCGGCGATCCAGGAAAGCTGCCGAAGGCGCGCGGTAAGCCGACGCCGCTGGAGGGAACCGACGTCCTCAAGGCACCCGTCGCCGGGCTGGTGGCTTATCGCAAACAGCTGGGGGACCGGGTGGCGAAGGGCGAGGTCGTCGCCGATATCGTGGATCTGGCGGCTGCCGACCCGACGCAGGCACGGACCCCGGTGATCAGCCGGGCGGATGGGGTTCTGTTTTCGCGCTCGATCCGCAAGCTGCTGGCGAGCGGAGAAACGGTCGCCAAGGTGGCGGGCGGCGAAAAGCTGGCGCACCGCAAGGCGGGCAACCTGCTGGAGGCCTGAGCCAGGCTGTGGAGTCCGCTGGTTTTTTAAGCTATGAATGCGTTGGCTTCTTCGCTACCGTCTATAATGTCCTGAATGAGAAAACGGTACCGGATGCAGGGAAACCGATCGAACGCAGCGACGCGGATGGATGACGTTACGTGCCCGGCATTGCTTGCGGAGGATGTCCACAAGCGGTTCGGCAGTCTCGAAGTCCTGAAGGGTGTGTCGCTGAAGGCAATGGAAGGTGACGTCATCGCCCTGCTCGGAGCCAGTGGCTCGGGCAAGAGTACGTTCCTGCGTTGCATTAACCTTTTGGAGACGCCGGATTCCGGGCGCTTTTCCGTGCGTGGCGAATTGATCCGCATGACCCGGAATCGCCGCGGAGACACCGTGCCGGAGGACCCGAAGCAGGTGGCGCGGATCCGCAGTCGTGTCGCGATGGTATTCCAGCAGTTCAATCTCTGGTCGCACATGACGGTACTGGAGAACGTGATCGAGGCCCCGGTGCATGTGCAGAAGGTGCCGCGGAAGGATGCGATCGAGAACGCCAAGATGCTGTTGGACAAGGTCGGGATCCTTGAGAAACTCGACTATTACCCGTCACATCTGTCCGGCGGTCAGCAACAGCGCGTCGGGATCGCGCGCGCGCTGGCGATGGATCCGGACGTAATGCTGTTCGACGAGCCGACATCGTCGCTGGACCCAGAACTGGTCGGCGAGGTGTTGCGTGTCATGAGGCAGCTCGCCGAAGAAGGGCGCACGATGATCGTCGTCACCCATGAGATGGGATTCGCTCGCGAGGTTTCCTCTCACGTCGTATTCCTGCACGAGGGCAGGATCGAGGAAGAGGGACCGCCGCGCGAAGTGCTGGCAAATCCACGCTCGGAGCGTCTCCGGCAGTTCTTGGCCAGCAATCTGTAGACAAGGAAGAAGCCGCCGCGCTGCGGCGGCCCCGCAAGAGAGTTTTACAAAGCAGGGAGATCGAACAATGAAGAAATTCGTTTCCGCCGTCGCGATGGTGCTGACGGTTGGTTTGGCGGCCGGTGCCGCGCAGGCCGGGCAGAAGGTCAAGATCGGTACGGAGGGCGCCTATCCTCCGTTCAATTCCATCGACAGCAACGGTAAGCTGGTCGGGTTCGACATCGATATCGCCAATGCGCTGTGCGAAGCGGCGAAACTCGAATGCGAATTTGTCGTGCAGGATTGGGACGGTATCATCCCCGGTCTGGTCGCCAAGAAATACGACGCCATCGTCGCATCGATGTCGATCACGGACGAGCGCAAGGAGAAGGTGGACTTCACGGATAAGTACTACAACACTCCGGCCAAGTTTTTTGCCAAGAAGGGCTCGGGCCTGCAGATCACGCGTGACGGGCTGAAGGGCAAGGTCGTCGCCGTGCAGCGCGCTACCATTCATGAAAATTTCCTGCGTGACAATTTCGGCGACGTGGTGACGATCAATTCCTACGCTACCCAGGACGAAGCGTATCTGGATGTCGTGTCCGGTCGCGCCGATGCCGGTATTGCCGATTCGGTGGCCGTGCTCGACGGATTCCTGAACACGGATCAGGGCAAGGGCTTTGAATTCTTCGGTCCCGACTTCAACGATCCGAAGTGGTTCGGCGCGGGTGCCGGCATCGCGGTTCGCAAAGGCGACGACCAGCTTCGCAATGCGCTGAACGCGGCGCTGAAGCAGATCCTGGCCGACGGAACCTACAAGAAGATCAATGCCAAATACTTCGCCTTCGACGTTTACGGCAAGTAAGGCTTGCCGCGTCCGGGTCATGCCCGGATAACGGTACCGGTTGCGCTGCCGTCGGCGGATACGCGGGCGGCAGCGCAATTCTTCCTGAATGACGAATTGGGGATGGCCAGGTCGTGCTCGATCTGAAGGGTTATGGATGGATGCTCTGGGACGGGGTGCAACTGACCTTGCTGGTCGGGCTGTGCTCGCTCGTCGTCGCCATGGCCATGGGATTGCTCGGTGCCTGGGGCAAGCTGTCTCGCCACCGGGTCGCGCTTGGCGCGGCAAATACCTACACCACCGTCATTCGCGGTATTCCGGAACTACTGCTCATCCTCATCGTCTATTACGGCGTGCCGACGCTGATTCAGGACGTTCTGTCGCGCTTCGGCAACGACACGGTGATCGACGTCAATCCGTTCCTGGCCGGCGTGCTGACCATCGGGTTCATATACGGCGCCTTCACCACGGAGGTGTTCCGTGGCGCCATCCTGGCCGTGCCGAAGGGGCAGATCGAGGCCGCCAATGCCGCCGGCATGTCGCCGCGG
>JAHELM010000099.1 GCA_024644185.1 Rhodospirillales bacterium
GCGGAACCGGCGACCGTGGCCGGTTTCGTCCTCGCCGCCTTCGCCGCCAATTTCGCGATGCAGGCGGCGGGCGCCGGCGTCTTTCTGTGGCTCGGCCGCCGGCGCGCCCTCAGCATCGGGCTGGTCGGCGGATACCGCAACATGGCGGTGATGCTGGTGGCCACCGCCGGGGTCGCCGGGCCGGACATGTTCCTCTATGTCGCCGTCGCGCAGATTCCGATGTATGTGCTGCCGGCCCTGATGCACCCCTTGTACCGGCGGCTGCTGGCGGGAGTGGCGCCATGAGTACCCCGCGCCAGAGCAGCATGGCAATGCCGGTGGCGGCGATCGTGATATCCGCCGCCGGATGGGGGCTGTGGTGGATCGGCGTGCGGGCGCTGGATGCCCGAGGGCTGACCGGAGAACGGGCCAGCCTGGCATTGTTCGTCTGTTCCAGCCTGATCCTGCTGCCGCATCTGCTGCTGCGATACCGGCGGGGCGCCCGCATGGACGGGGCGACTATTCTGGCGGCGGCGCTTTATGCCCTGGTGATGGTGTCGTGGAACCATGCGCTGATCGTCGGCGACGTCGTGCGGGTGACGCTGCTGTTCTATCTGGCGCCGGTCTGGGCCACGCTGTTCGGGTTTTTCGTCCTCGGCGATCGGCCGACGGCAAAGCGGCTGGCCGGAATCGGCCTGGGGCTGGGCGGCGCCGCGACCATTCTGGGCGCGGGAACCGGCGACCTGCCGTTGCCGCGGGAACTGGGCGACTGGCTGGCGCTGGCGGCGGGCGTGGGATTCGCCGCGTCGGCCACGGTGATGCGGCGGGCCGGCGGCACCAGCGATTACGAACGCACCTTCCTCGCTTTCGCCCTTGGCGCGCTGCTGGCGCTGGCCCTGGTCCTGGCCGATGGAAGTCCGATGTTCCCGCCGCAAAGCCTGGCGCCGGGCATGGCGCTGGCCTTCGGCTTCGCGGCGATCTGGGTGGTACCGACCACATGGCTGCTGTTCTGGGGCGCATCGCGGCTGGACCCGGGGCGGGTGTCGATCCTGCTGCTGGTCGAGGTCCTGGCGGCCGCCGGCAGCGCCGCCATCCTGACCGACGAGCCTTTCGGCCCGCGCGAATGGATCGGCGGCATCATGATCGTCGCCGCCGCCATTTTCGAGGGCCGGAACCCGCCCCCGGCCCCGGAACATCCGGTTGAGGGAGAGGGCTGAACCCTACGCCGCCCGGGCCACGCCCGGACGGATGCCGATCCGGCGGCAGATCCCCTCGGCCAGGTCGGCGCGGTTCAGGGTGTACAGGTGGAAGCGGTCGAAACCCTCGCGGGCCAGGATTGCGATCTGATCGGCGGCGATTTCGGCCGCCACTTCGGCGCGCGCCGCCGCATTGTCCTCCAGCCCCGCGAAACGCCCCGCGAGCCAGTCCGGGATCGTCGCCCCGCAGCGCCGGCTGAAGGAAACCACGCGGGCAAAATCATGCACCGGCAACACGCCCGGCACGATGGGGATGCCGACCCCGGCCGCCACCGCGCGGTCACGCAGCCGCGCGAAGGCGGCATCGTCGAAGCAGTACTGGGTGATCGCCAGTGCCGCCCCGGCATCCTGCTTGGCCTTGAGATTATCGATGTCGGCGGCCGGATCGGGCGAGTCGGGATGGCCTTCCGGATAGGCGGCGACCGCGATATCGATGGGCGCAATCCGCTTCAGCCCCGCCACCAGCCCGGCTGCGTTGGCATAGCCGTCGGCGCGCGGCTGCCAGGCGCCGCCGCCCGGCATGTCGCCGCGCAGCGCGACGATGCGCCGGATCCCGAGTTGCCACCAGCCGCGCGCCACGGCATCCACCATCTCACGCCGGGCGCCGACGCAGGTCAGATGCGCCGCCAGCGGCATGCCGTCGCCGACGGCCAGGCGCTGCACCAGCCGCAAGCTGCGATCCTGACCGCTGCCATCGGCGCCATAGGTGACCGACATGAAGTCCGGCCGCAGCGCCATCATTCGACCCAGCGCCGCATCCAGCGCGGCATCGCCCTGATTGGCGGCGGGCGGATAGACTTCAAGACTGATGCGCGGATGCGCGGCCATCGGTCAGGCCCTTTCCTGGCTAAGGGATTCGGCGGTCACGGCATCGTTGGCCGGGCGGCTGGCCGGCCACAGGCAGACCGTCAGCGGCTCGCCCTCCAGGCGGACCGGCTGGCCGGGCGCCAGGCCCGCGGCCTGAAACCACCGCGCCACCTCGACATCGGCAAAACCGAGGCGGCGATGCGCATGTTCGGCGCGCAGCACCTCCAGTTCGTGCGGGGCGAAATCCACCACCACCAGCCGGCCGCCGGGGCGCAACGCGCGTGCCGCCTCGGCGATCGCCTCGGCCGGATCCTCGGCGAAATGCAGCACCTGATGGATGACCACGGCGTCGAAACTGCCGCCGGGGAAGGGAAGCTGATACATATCGCCCTGCCGCACCTGGCAGTGGCGCAAGCCCGCCTTTTGCAGGTTGGCGCGGGCAACGGCCAGCATCTCGCGCGACATGTCGATGCCGACGCCGCGCTCGATAGCCGGACCGAACAATTCCAGAATCCGGCCGGTGCCAGTGCCGATGTCGAGGAAATCGGCGATGCCCGATGTCGGCAGAAGGCTGCCCAGAGCCTCTTCCACCCGGTCCTCGGCGATATGCAGCGAGCGCATCCTGTCCCATTCCCCGGCATTGCGCCGGAAATATTCGGCGGCGCGGTCGGCATTGGTCTTCTTCACCGCCTCCAGCCGTTCCAGGTCCAGCGCCAGCGTCGGGTCCTCGGCCGGGATCAGGTCGACGATCTGCCGCCCCAGCCCGGCGCAGGCGCCGCGCTCGGCCAGGCGGTAGAAGGCCCAGGTCCCTTCGCGAAAGCGGTCGAGCAATCCGGCCTCGCACAGCAGTTTCAAATGGCGCGAGACGCGCGGCTGACTCTGGCCGATGATCTGCACCAGCTCGCTGACCGTCAGCTCCGCATGGGCGCACAGCGCCAGCAGACGAAGGCGGCTGGGTTCGGCGGCGGCGCGCAGGCCGTTCAGAAGCGTGTCCATCGGCGCAGGTCCTCTCTCGATATGCGATAAACATATAAACATATCTTTATGTCTTGTAAAATGGTTTCGCAAGACGCGATTCCGTTCGCGCGGGTACTGTTCCGGCGGGAGTGGCCTTTTCAGCCAACCTGTGCTAGCTGATGACGTCAATCGGGAGGAGCGGTCGTGTCGGGGTGGACGGGGCGAAAGGCGGCGGCGCTGACGGCGATATTTGCCGCGGCGTTCGTACTGGACGGTTGCGCGACGCGGCCCGCCGACCCGCAGGAATTGGTTTATTTCCAAGAGCGTAACGACCCGTTCGAGCCGATGAACCGGGTGGTTTTTCAGTTCAACGAGGCGGTCGACAAGGTCGTGCTGCGGCCGGTCTCCATCGGCTATCGCGCCGTGGTTCCCAGCGGGATTCGCTGGGGGATCCACAACTTTCTCGACAATCTGACCAAACCGCTGACGATCGCCAATGCGCTGCTGCAGGGCGAAGGGGTCATCGCCCGCGATGCGACCGGGCGCTTCATGACCAACACGATTCTCGGGCTCGGCGGATTTATCGACATCGCCAGCGATGCCGGAATCCCGCAACAGGACGAGGACTTCGGCCAGACTCTGGCGGTCTGGGGCGTTACGCCGGGGCCCTATGTGGTACTGCCGCTGCTGGGACCGTCGAATCTGCGCGACGCGGTCGGGCGGGGCACCGATTCGCTGACCGACCCGTTCGGCCGGATGGGACCGCAGGACTACCGGGACGAGGCGCTGCTGGCGCGCTGGACGCTGGATACCGTGGATTGGCGGTCGGCGAATATCGAGACGATCGACGAGGTCCGGCGAAATTCCCTGGATTTCTACGCCACGGCGCGCAGCGCCTATCGCCAGCGCCGCGCCAACGAAATCGCCAATGGGCGCGGCGGCCCGGGAGACGGGCTTGACGGGCTGCCGCCGATGGTCGATTTCGACAGCATGGACCTGCCCGCGGAGTCCGGCGATGCTCAGGAAATCCAGCAATAGGGTAATCCGCGGCGGTGCCGTTCTGGCCGCGATCGTGCTCGCCCTGTGGGCGTTCACGATATCGGGGCATGAGGGCGTGGCGGATTTCGTGCGCAAGCTGGGCCAGACGGCGATTCACGAGCTGGCACCGGACGGTATCACCCGGGCCGAGCGCGAGACCCGCTTCCGCGCCCTGCTGCTGGCCAATTTCGATCTGCCGCGCATCACCCGCTTCGTGCTGGGCCGTTACGTCCGTTCGGCGACGCCGGAACAGATGACGGAATTCGCCACGCTGTACGAAGATCTGATGACCATCACCTATGCGCGCCTGTTCGCCAGCTATGCCGGCGAGAGTTTCACGGTGCTGCGCGAGGCGGGCGATCCCGGCAGCCGATATTCCCTGGTTCTGGGGCAGATCGGCCTGCCTGGCGGCGGCGCGCCGATCGCCCTGGACTGGCAGATCCTGACCAGCGACGACGGCAGCCACCGCGTCGTCGACCTGAAGGTCGAGGGGATCAGCCTGGCGATAGCCCAGCGCGACGAATTCACCGCCGTGCTGGACCGCAACGGCGGCAATATCGACGCCCTGCTGGACGAGATCCGCGCCCGCATCGACAGGGTTCGGGCAGCCAGCGGCCCGGACTGAACGCCGGCACCGGAACCGGCCCGACCCTCAGCGCGTCAGCTTGTGGTACTTGATGCGGTGCGGCTGGTCGGCCTCGGCGCCCAGACGGCGTTTGCGGTCGGCCTCGTAATCCTGGTAATTGCCCTCGAACCACACCACCTGGCTGTCGCCCTCGAAGGCCAGGATATGCGTGGCGATGCGGTCGAGGAACCAGCGATCGTGGCTGATGACGATGGCGCAGCCGGCAAAATCCAGCAGCGCGTCTTCCAGCGCCCGCAGCGTATCGATGTCCAGATCGTTGGTCGGTTCGTCGAGCATCAGCACATTGGCGCCCGAGCGCAGCATCTTGGCCAGATGCACGCGGTTGCGTTCGCCGCCGGAGAGCTGCCCGACCTTCTTCTGCTGGTCGGAACCCTTGAAGTTGAAGGCGCCGACATAGGCGCGGCTCGGCATCTTGCGCTTGTTGCCGAGATCGATATCGACCTCGCCCTGGCTGATCTCCTCCCAGACGGTCGCGGTCGCCTTCAGCGAATCGCGGCTCTGGTCCACATAGCCGAGCTTCACCGTTTCGCCGACCGCCAGGGTTCCGCCATCGGGCTTTTCCTGGCCGGTGACCATGCGGAACAGCGTCGTCTTGCCGGCGCCGTTGGGCCCGATCACGCCGACGATACCGCCCGGCGGCAGGCGGAACGACATATCCTCGATCAGCACCGTGTTGCCATAGGCCTTGCGCAAATGTTCGGCATTGACCACCACGCTGCCCAGCCGGGGCGCGAACGGAATGACGATCTGCGCGGTATCGGGCGCCTTGTTCTGGCTTTCCGCCAGCAGGGCCTCATAGGACTGGATACGCGCCTTCGACTTGGCCTGGCGGGCGCGCGGGCTGGACTGGATCCATTCGCGCTCCTGCGCCAGCGTGCGCATGCGCGCGGCATCGCGGCCACCCTCGTGTTCCAGCCGCTTCTGCTTCTGCTCCAGCCAGGCCGAATAATTGCCCTCGTAAGGAATGCCGCTGCCGCGGTCGAGTTCCAGAATCCAGCCGGTGACATTGTCGAGGAAGTAGCGGTCATGGGTGACCATGACCACGGTACCCTCGTATTCGCGCAGATGGCGTTCCAGCCAGGCCACCGATTCGGCGTCGAGATGGTTGGTCGGCTCGTCGAGCAGCAGCAGATCGGGCTTGGACAGCAGCAGCCGGCACAGCGCCACCCGGCGGCGCTCGCCGCCCGACAGCTTCTGCACGCCGGATTCGCCGGGCGGGCAGCGCAGGGCATCCATGGCAATCTCGACCGTGCGGTCCAGATCCCAGGCGTTGGCGGCGTCGATCTTTTCCTGCAGCCCCGACTGCTCCTCGATCAGCGCCATCATCTCGTCGGTATCCTCGACCTCGCCCAGGCGATTCGAGACCTCGTTGAAGCGGTCGACGATGGCCTTGATCGGGCCCAGCCCTTCCATGACGTTCTCGGCGACGGTCTTCTTCTCGTCGAGCTTCGGCTCCTGCTCCAGATAGCCGACGCGCGCGCCCTCGGCCGCCCAGGCATCGCCGGTGAATTCGGTATCGATGCCGGCCATGATGCGCAGCAGCGTCGACTTGCCGGCGCCGTTGTAGCCCAGTACGCCGATCTTGGCGCCCGGGAAGAAGGACAGCGTGACATTGGTGAGGATCTGCTTGCCGCCGGCATAGGCCTTCGACATGCCCTTCATCACATAGATATACTGGTACGAGGCCATGGCGTTCGCGTTGCTCCGTCGACAGATGGCGGTTCGATGGCAACGGACGGGAACCGTCCGTTGCGGGCGAACCGCCGGGATCATGGGCCGCTTATATGGGTACGCGGCGGCGGGTCTTGTAGCCGATGGGGCGGCCGCGCGCAATGGCGGGCGGAAATCCGGCCTATCCTCGCCCGCCGGACACTATGTCGCGCGTCATGTGCGGCAGGATTGCGAGGCTGTTCAGGGCCTGTTTGAGTTTTGCCTGCGCGGCGCGCGGCATCCGCCGGGGATCGACGCGCGCGCCGGGCTCAAGACCGACCGCGATATCCTCGATCTGCTGTTCGAGTACGATGCGGGTCACCGTCTGGTGGGCGTCGCGCAGCGTGTCCATGTCGTCGGGCGACAGGGTGCCGGAATCGCGTACCGCCGCCAGCCGCGCGGCGGTAGAGGTGGCGCGGCTGGCCAGCTTCAGCGCCATGGCCCGGGCGCCGCAGCTGATCGGCAGCAACCCGCCGAGCTTGAGGTCGACCCGCCCCTCCTTCAGCCGGAACCCGCCGAGCAGGCCGAGCGGCGCCCGGTGCTGTTCGATCTGCGCCGCCAGCAGGCTGAGGAACAGCCGCGACCCGGCCGCGGTGTCGACGGCGAAGTCGCGCAGCCGCTCGGCCAGCGCGAAATCGCCATGCACGGGGACGAAGTCGAAAAAGATGCCGATCATCAACAGCGCTTGCGGGTCCGGCGTGGCGAGCCAGCGCCGGATCTCGGTCTCCCAGTCAGACAGGGGGCCGCGCCAGGCCGTATTGCTGGCCATCACCTTGCCCTTGCAATAGGGGATGCCGGCGGCGTCCAGCAGGTCGGAGATTCGTCGGGCGGCCTCTTCGTACCAGGGGTCGTCGGCCCCGGTTCCGGCATGCACGATGGCATTGTCCTGATCGGGGGCCAGCAGGCTTTCACCACGCCCGCCGGAACCCAGCACGAGCACCGCCCAGGGCGCGGGCGCCGGGCCGCGTCCCTCGTCGCGCATCGCCGCCTCGGCCAGTTCGCTGGCGCGCCGCGTCATGTCGCAATAGACCTGGCTGATCACCGCGGCCGCGTTCATCGCACCGACCCCCTCGGCCAGCATGCGGCGTACCAGCCCCGGAAGTTCGGCGCGCACGGCGGCCATGTCGGCGGCGGTATTCGCGACATCCAGCCGGTCGCCGAGCTGCAGCGTGTCGCCGACGCGCAGCTTCAGCAGGGCCCGGCCGGTGACCATGCCGACGGCCCGTCGCGTCGGCGGGTCGACCGCCACCAGATGGCGGATGCGGCGCGCCGTCATGCGGCCCAGCGCCTTGTAGACGAAG
>JAHELM010000100.1 GCA_024644185.1 Rhodospirillales bacterium
CGTTGGCGAAAGCGGAGTCCGATCCGACGGGGTTCCACCGCGCCAAGCTGTCGACGGCGCGCTTCTACATGGCGCGAATCCTGCCGCAGGGTTCGGGCTTGTTCGCCGCGCTGACCGCGGGCAAGAAAGCGATCATGGAACTCGAGGCCGAACTGTTCTAGAGTAGGTTGCAATCGAGATAAATCCGGGAGGCAGGCATGGTCGCAGTCGAAGCGGCGCGACGCGCCGGGGTCTGGGTGTCTCTGCTGTTTGCCGTGCTGGCGGCGGCATCGATCCAAACCCAGGCAATGGCGGCATATGTGCCGCCGAACGGCACTGTCGAATACCAGATCGAGCATTCGAAATACGGCGTCATCGGCACGCATGTGGTCAGTTTCTCGCAAAGTGGCGACGAACTGGTGGTCAGCGTGGTGATCCAGAACCGGGTGAAGATCCTGTTCGTGACCGTCCATTCGATGGAATCGGACCGTCGCGAGGTTTGGCGGAACGGCCGCATGGTCGCCTATCGCTCGCATACCGACGAGAACAGCAAGATCACCGAAGTATCGGCCAGGATCGAAGGGGACAAGCTGGTTATTGCCGGGGAAAACGGAACGGTTAGCGCCGACGGTGAAGTGTTTCCTTCGCATCCCTGGAACCCGGCGATCGTCGACAGCAGCCTGTGGATGGAAACTCAAACCGGGCAGTTGCTGCACGTGAAGACCGTCGCCGAGGGCGGCGAGTCGATCGATGTGGCCGGGACGCCGGTGCAGACGAAGAAATACCGGGTGTCCGGCGATATCGAGCGCGAGATCTGGTTCGACGGCAGCGGTAACTGGATCCGACTGCGCTTCAGGAAGGACGGGGCGACCGTCACGCTGACCCGCACGACACCGATGCCTTGAGGTTCAATCCTCCAGCATCCCGGCCAGTTTGAGGGCGACGCCGAGCGAGCCGTCGATCTTCAGCTTGCCGAGGGTATAGGCAAGCGTGGGGTTGAGCGAACCGGCGATCAACTTTTCCGCATTGTCGAGCGACAGCCGCAGCGTGGTTTCCGCTTCGCCGTCCTCGGTGCTCAGGGTCGGCGGCGTTACCGTGCCGTCGAGCAGCAGAACGCCACCCTCGTCAAAGGCGAACTTGACCGTGTGGTTCAGCCCGGCGAAACGCATCAGGTTGCGGCGCAGCTCGTCGGCGATGCTATCCAGACTCATTATTCCTCGCTTTCTTCCATGGCCGGCGCGATGGCGCGCGGCTCCACCGGTCTGCCTTCGTTGACGCGGCGGATTTCCTCGGCGATCAGGTCGCGGCGCGACAGTTTGCCGATGAAGGTGCGCGGCAGTTCGTCCCGGAACTCGATCTTCTTCGGTTGTTCGTAGGGCGCCAGCTTGTCGCGCAGGAAACGTTTGAGGTCGGCGGCCGTCAGCGTCTGTCCGCCACGCAGCCGGACATAGGCCTTGACGATCTCGCCGCGCGTCCTGTCGGGTACGCCGCACACCACCGATTCCGCGACCGCGGGATGCAGGTCGATGGCCTCCTCGACCATGCGTGGATAGACGTTGAATCCGGCGTTCAGGATCAGGTCCTTGATGCGGTCGATCAGGAACACATACCCCTGTTCGTCCATGTAGCCGACATCGCCGGTATGCAGGCGGCCATTGCGCAGCGTCGTCGCGGTTTCCTCGGGCTGGTTCCAGTAGCCGGCCATGACCTGCGGGCCGCGCACGCAGATTTCGCCGCGCTTGCCGGGCGGCAGCAGGCGGTCGGGGTCGTCGAGCGAGGCGATCTCTATCACCGTCCCCGGCACCGGCATACCGATCGACCCCGGCTTGTTCTCGCCGATGAAGGGGTTGATCGTGCATACGGGGGAAGATTCCGACAGCCCGTATCCCTCGACCAGGACGCAGCCGGTCAGCTTCTCGAACGTCGCCTTGACTTCGACCGGCAGCGGGGCGCCGCCGGAAATGCAATCCTTGAGGCTGGACAGATCGTATTTGTCCAGTTCGGGAAAGGCGTTGATGCTGGCATAGATGGTGGGAACGCCAAGAAACACGGTCGGCTTTTTCCGGTCGATGATCTCCAGCATTTCCGCCATCTTGAAGCGCGGCACCAGAATGATCTCGGCGCCCAGATACAGGCCGACATTCATCACGCCCGTCATGCCGAAAACGTGGAACAGCGGCAGCACGCCGAGAAAGATTTCGGCGCCCGGCACCGCATTCACCGCCCACATGCGGGTCTGCACGGTGTTCGCATAGACATTGGCGTGGGTCAGAATCGCACCCTTGGGCAGGCCGGTGGTGCCACCGGTATATTGCAGTACGGCGACGTCGCGCGCGGGATCGACGGCGACGGGCGCGAAGACGCCGTCATTGTCGATCAGCTTGTCGAAGCGGATATGCCGCGTGTCATTCGGAACGGCGGCAATCTCCTTGCGCTTGAACAAGCTGAAGATCAGGCCAAAGGGGAAGGGCAGGACGTCCGACATCGGGCAGACGACGATGGCTTCCAGCCCGGCATCGGCGAACAACCCGGTCAGTTTTGGATAGGTCGCGGCAAGTTGCAGCGTCACCATGATCCGGGTTGCCGAATCGCGGGCCTGGCGTGCGATCTCGCGCTCGGCGTAGAGCGGGTTGTAATTGACCACCGTGCCGCCGGCCTTCAGTACGGCGTAATAGCAGATGACGTAATAGGGCGAGTTGGGCAGAAACAGGCCGACATGAACGCCCTTTTCCACGCCGAGCCCCTGGAAACCCTTGGCCGTGCGATCGACCAGCCGGCCCAGTTCGGCATAGGTATATCGTTTCCCCATGAACCGCAGCGCCGGGCGGTCGGGCCAGGTCTTCACGGCACGGTCGAGAATGTCGGGTACAGGCGCTACCGCGATCTCGGCATGCCAGTCGATGCCGTCCGGATAGGATGCTTCCCACGGATAGGGCCGCGGTTCGGCCGGCGGCAGTTCCGCCGGGCGCGCGGGCGGCCGACGAAGTCGGGCCAGAGCCGCTTTCGCGAGGGCCTTGAGGCGCGCCAGAAAATCGATGGTCATGCTCGTCCCTTCCCGGCGACGGCGGTACGATTGATGCACCGGCCTGTCTCGAACGCATCATAGCATGGCCGAGGCACGCGTGGACTTGCCGCCGAACAAATCAGCCATGCAATTCGCGAAAAACTGCTACGGCATCCTCGATTTCCGGCATGGCACGATCGACGGCCGCCTCGCCAAGCGACATCATCTCCGCCGATCGGTGAAAATCGAGCAGACCGATATGTCCGACCCGTGGGTTTATCACCACATCCGGCGGCTCGCCGGCAAGCCGGCTGCGGGCCATCCTGTCCTGCACGATGTTCAGCGCGGTCACCATGACACCGAAGGTGCTGGGTTCCCCGCGGCGGGTTTGCATCATGTCATGCAGCATCTCGCCGGCCGGCGAGCCAGACTTTCCAGCGTCGGGCGAGCGCTTTCCATCCTTGTCGTATTCGTGCGCCTTGCCCATGATGTCAGCATTAAGGTTGATGGCGATCACCATCTGCGCGCCGAGCGCCCGGCAGACGGACACCGGCACCGGGTTCACTATGGCGCCGTCGATCAGCCAATGCCCGTTCAGTCGGAGCGGCTTGAAAAAGCCCGGCAGCGATAGCGACGCGCGCATTGCGTCGACCAGCCGGCCTTCGCGCAGCCAGACTTCGTGCCCGGTCCACAGATCGGTGGCCACGGCGACGAAGGGGCGGGGCAGGTCGGCGATATCGATATCGCCCAGATAGGCCTCGGCCTCGTGGAACAGGCGGTCGCCGGAGATCACGCCGCCGTTCATCGGTAGGTTCAGGTAGCGCAGCATACGCAATTTCGTCAGGGCGCGGACCCAGCGCTCCAGCGCATCGACATGGCCGGCCAGGTAGAATCCGCCGACCAGGGCGCCGATCGACGTGCCGGCTATGATGTCCGGCCGGATTCCAAGCCGGTCGAGCGCCTTGAGCACGCCCAGATGCGCCCAGCCGCGAGCCACCCCGCTACCCAGCGCCAGACCGATGCGAATGCGCGCCATCGAAAACTCTCTTGAATTTGCCCGTGTAAATCCTCTGCAACCCGCCGGGCTACGAGGACCAGAGTGCTCCCCATACGGTAAAAATGGGGTTTAAATTCCAATATTGAACAGACGGCGGACCGCTATTCTCGCGAAAGAGTGGGGCGGTTTGTCAAAACGGATGGGAACCATCCGTTGCGGTCACGCAACTGGGCCGGTCCGGGATCGATCGAATGCACTGGTCCGAATTTTGCAGCGTTCCACGGAAATGAGACCCTTAACGAGAATAAGAATTCGCCTTTCGACCATATTTTTGTTCTATTCGTATGCAGGAAGAGGGCGCCTTGAAACGCTTGCCCGAGATGAGCTCACGGAAGAAAGCTCCGGTAAATTGGCGGAACTGACGAACAGACGGGGATTTGCGATCGCGAGAGCTTGGCTGGGGTTCCGCACCCTGTCGCTGATCCTGGCATCGGCGCTTGCCGGCTGTGCCGCCGGGGATACGGCGGCCGTTTCCACCCCCGCCGATACCAGGGCCGGGGCGGGGGCACCGGGGATGCTGCAACCGGCCGGCGATCCGCCGGTTGAAACACCGAAGGCGTTGCAACCGGTCACCCGTCCGGACGAGCAGTTGTTGCTGCTGGAGATGCGGCTTGGCCAATACGTGGTCAGCGACGGAATTCCCGGCTACTACGATAATGGCGGCCTGCTGCTTCCTTTGGCAGAGGTGGCGCGTATCCTGGAATTCCCGATCGCCGTCGATCCGGCGAACGGCCGCGCCGACGGCTGGTACGTCAATGAAAAGAAACTCTTCGCACTGGACCTGTCGCACGGCATCGTGGTGCTTGAGGGCAAACGCTGGAAGTTCAATACCAGCCTGGTGGAATTGCACCGAGACGACATCTACGTCGATTCCAGGCTGCTCGGTACCTGGTTTCCGATCGACATCAATTTCGATCTTTCGAATCTTCTTGTCACGCTCCGCAGCCGCGAGCCGCTGGCTATGGAGCAGAGGCTGGGGCGCGACCAGCGCCGGGCCCTGGCGGTGGCGCGTCGAAATGTCAGACAAGAGGAATATCAAAGGATTGATGTGCCGTATCAATGGGTGGACTGGCCATTCGTCAATGTAAGCGCCGATGCGGGCAGCAGCAGGAACGCGACTGGCGATGTCGCGTCCAGCGCGCGCTACAACATGCTGGCGAGCGCGGATTTGCTGAAGATGTCCTCGACGCTTTTCGTCGCCGGCGATCAGTCGCAGGGTGTCAGCCAGGTGCGGTTTGCCATGGGACGGGAAGATCCGGATGGCGAATTGATGGGACCGCTGGGGGTTACGTCCTATTCCTTCGGTGACGTTGCGACACAGCCGGTCGATATGGTCGCGAATTCGCGATTCGGGCGCGGTGCGGAGATTTCCAGCTTCCCGCTGGAGCAGAGCGGCGAATTCGATACCACCACGCTGATCGGCGAATTGCCGCTGGGCTGGGATATCGAATTGTATCGCAACGAGTCATTGCTGGATTTCCAATCGTCGCGCGGCGATGGACGGTACGAATTCAACGATGTGCCGCTCTTGTTCGGACTCAATATCCTGCGACTGGAATTCTTTGGCCCCCAGGGTCAGCGCCGGACGGAAATCCGCCGCGTCATCGTCGGACCCGGCCAGATTCCTCCCGGCAAGGCCAACTTTCGGATTACCGCCAACCAGCAGGACGAATATCTGATCCCCCTCGACAATACCGACACCCTGAGCGTTACCGATCAGCAGCTTCAGGGCGAACCACGGGCAACGGCCGAGGTCGAGTACGGTGTCTCTAAATCGATCTCGGTCGCTGGTGCGGCGATAACGGTGCCATTGCCCGACGGCCGGCATCAATACGGTATGCTGGGTCTGCGTGCCGGATGGGGCGGTGTCTACGGGCGGCTGGACATGATCGGCGACAGCGCCGGCGGCAGCGCCGGCAAGCTGGGCATGCAATTCTATCTGCCGCTGAATCTCGGGCTGATGCTGGAGCATGCCGTCCTTACGGACTTTATGAGCGAGGATTTTCCCGACACCCTGGATCCGACGGCAAGCGTCAGCAGGGCGCGCCTCGACGGCGTGATTCCGGTCGGTCCGGTTCTTCGCGTGCCTTTCAGCGTTGGCGGCAGACACGAAATCCGGGAATCCGGCGCCACCGATACCAGGGTAACGAACCGGATTTCGACCGCAATCAGCCGGCTGTCGCTGTCGAACAGCCTGGAGTGGCACAAGACCGACAACCTGATTGTCAGCAGCGAGACGGCGACTGGCGATCTGCTGGTTGGCGGCCGGATTGGCCAGGCATGGCTTCGCGGTACCCTGCGCTACGAGATTGAACCCGAAAGCCGTATGACAATGGCGGGCGCACAGGCGGAAATGAATTTCGGCAATTATCTGTCGACAAGGATCGGCGTGCAGCGCGAATTGATCGCCCCGGAACGAACGACGCTTCTGGCCGGACTGAGCCGGCGGTTCGACGTTCTGGCGCTGGGGCTCAACGGGTCCTGGGCCGATGACGGGAGCTGGGGGGCGTTCATGTCTCTGTCTTTCTCGTTCGGACGAGAGCCGCGTAGCGGCGACTGGTACATGGATTCACGGGCCGGGGCCGAGCGGGGCGCGGCGTCGATGCGCGTCTTCCTGGATCGCGACCTGAACGGTGTCTATAGCGAGGGCGACGAGCCGTTGCCCGATGTTACGCTGGGCATGGGGCAGGCGCTTGCCACGCGCGATACCAATGCGGACGGCGTCGCCTTTGTCACCGGTCTGCCGCCTTATCAGGACCTGGATGTCACCCTGCCGGCGAATGCGCTTGAGGATCCGTACTGGCTGGCGGAAAAGGACGGGGTCACGGTCAGGCCGCGGCCGGGCGTTGCCGCGGTCGCGGATTTCCCGGTTGTCGTGACCGGCGAGGTCGACGGTACCGCGCGCCTGCGGGACGGCAACGGCATATTTGAAATCGCCGATGTTTCAATACAGTTGGTCGATGAGCAGGGCCGGGTGGTCGATGAGGCGAAAAGCGCCTATGACGGGTTCTTCCTGTTCGAGTTTGTGCGGCCCGGCCGATATACGGTGCGTGTCGCCCCCGAGCAGCTTGTCCGGCTGGGTTTCGCGGTCAGCGCGGAGCGCGAGATTGAGATTGACGCGGATGGAACGATCGCCAGCGGTATCGATTTCGTCTTGCAGTCGCCGTCGGGAATTTAGCAAACGCCGAGGCGGAACCGCCCTGCTTCAGGGAATCGTGAACTCGCCTTTTGTCATGACCACGCCGCCCTCTTTCTCGGGCGTCGCGTAGGTAACCTCGAACCGTCCACCGGCAGCCAGCTTGACACCCTCCGGCAGCGTTATCGGCATGGCGACACTGCGCGACGGGTTCGGGGTGTACACCGAAAGCTGGTTGACCTGCGACACGACCAGGCCAGTCTTGCTGCCCGGTTCGTAGTAGAGGGCGGTCAGGTCGCCAAATACCGAGCGCGTGCCGGTTCGCACAATGCGAAAGCCGATCTGCGCCGGCATGTCCGACGACGATGGGGCGATGACATGCATGTCGGCCAGACTGACATTGGCCGACAGATTTCCCTGCCGGATGATAACCGGCAGGCTGACGCC
>JAHELM010000101.1 GCA_024644185.1 Rhodospirillales bacterium
ATGCTGGGGATGCGTGGGCTCTTCCAGTGCGGCCAGCGCCGTCGCCGCGTCCAGCCCGCGGTCCAGGCCCGGCAAGACGATGCGCCCCGCCGGCAGGCCGGCCACGACCTCCAGCAGGTCGGCGGTCGCCGGGATGCTGCCGGTGGAGCCGGCGACGATGACCGGATGCGCCGGCGGCGCCTCGCGCCACAGCCGCGCCTGCGCCTCGAGCAGCCGGTTGCGCCGGTCGGCCGGATCCAGATAGCCCTCGTCGGCCAGGATTTTCGGCCAGAATTCGGTGACCGGCTTCAGGAAATCGATCACCTCGCCCCAATGTGCGGCGTGTTCGGCCGGCACCAACTGGTCGAGGCGCGAGAAATCCAGCCGTTCGGTGTGCACCTGATCGACCAGCCGCGCCAGTTCCGAGGCCAGCCGGGCCGCCTGTTCGGCGGTAACGGCCAGATCGCCCTTGCGCGCCAGGATCATGCCGGTCAGCAGCAATTGCCGCCGCAGTTCCGGAATTGCCGGCGGCAGAGCCAGCGCGACGTCGCCGGGGCCCAGTCGCAGCGCCAGGCCTTCTTCCTCGACGTCGCCCAGCGGGCGGATCGCCGGCAGGATCAGCGCCCGGCCCGCGCCGACACGCAGGAATGCCTCGCCCAGCGCCCGGCAGGCGCGCCGCGTCGGCAGCAGCACCAGCATATCCGCCAGCGCCTCCGGGTCGCCCCCGGTCTCGTTCAGAAGCCCCGCCGCCAGCGTATCGAGAAACGGGCGGCCGGGGTCGATCGACTGGATAACCGGGGTTTTTGCCATGCCTTACTTTCGCACCCAGAATTCGCGGGGATCGCGCTTGCCCAGAAACAGCGACCCGGTTGCGTCCAGTTCCCGCGGGGTGCCGACATGGAACCATTCGCCGTCGTGGCGCAGCCCGAACAATCGCTCGGCGTCCTGCGCCCGATCGTACAGCAGGTTCAGCGAAAACGCGCCATCCGGCGTGTCACGGAAAAGCCGCGGATGCAGGATCTGGATGCCGGTGAAGACGAAGGGCGCGATCTCGCCCTCGCTCCGGCGCCGGAGCCGGCCATCGGTTTCCATGTGGTAGTCGCCACCGTCATGCACCGCGCCGCAGGCGACGGTCGGGTGCAGCAGCAGCAGCGCATCCATCGCCGCGTCGTCCCAGGCGCGGGAGAGGCGGGTCAGCGCGGGGATCTGCCCGTCGCTCCATATGGCATCGCTGTTGATGACCAGGAAGGGCTGCCTGCCCAGCAGCGGCAGCGCCGCCTTGACCCCGCCGCCGGTCTCCAGCAGCGTGGTCTCGGGCGACAGGGCGATGCCCGCCCGCCCGGCCAGATGCGCGGCGATCATGTCGCCCAGATAATGGCTGTTGACCACGATCCTGCCGATCCCCGCGACCGCCAGATGGTCGAGCGCGCGGTCCAGCAGCGTGCGGCCGGCCAGCTCGACCAGGGGTTTGGGGCGGTTTTCCGTCAGTGGCCGCATGCGTTTGCCGAGGCCGGCGGCCAGGATCATCGCGTGGTCGATCTTCGGGTTCTTCATGGTTCCGTCCTCGCCGGCGGGACGATGCGGGTCGGTTTCGGCAGGGCGCGGTCGAACCAGTGCCTCAGCCCGGCCAGCGCCGGGTGGGCCAGATCGCCCTCCAGCCAGCGCCAGACGCGCGGGATGTGGTGCAGGTAGTGCGGTTTGCCGTCGCGGCGGTCGAGCCGGACGAAAATGCCGAGGATCTTGGCGCTGCGCTGCGCCCCCATGATCGCACAGGCGGCGGCGAAGGCGGCGCGGTCGAGGGCGGGGAAGGCATCGAGATAGCGCGCCAGCAGCCGCCCGGTCAGCGCCGCCGGCACGTCGCGCCGCGCATCCTCCAGCAGCGACACCAGATCGTAGGTCAGCGGGCCGATACGCGCGCCCTGGAAGTCGAGCAGACCGCAGGCCTCGACGCCGGGCCGGGCCTTGAGCCAGACCAGATTGTCGACGTGATAGTCGCGCAGCACCAGGGTCGACGGCACGCGCCGCGCGACGGCCAGGGCGTCCCGCCACAAGGCCAGGTATTCCGCGCGCGCCCCCGGAAGGGTATCGTGGCCCAGCACCGCCGGCATGTACCAGTCGCACAGCAGCGCCGCCTCGCTCAGCATGAATTCGTCGTCATAGGGCGGGATATCGGCGCCATCGGCGATGTCGAAATTCCGGTGCAGCGCCACCAGCGCATCGAGCGCCAGCTCGTAGAGCCGGGTTTCGTCGCCGCCCGCGGCAAGCACCCGGTTATAGGTGTCGTCGCCCAGATCCTCCAGCAGCAGCAACCCGGCCGCGTCGTCCCGGGCCAGGATGCGCGGGGCGCTGAGCCCGAGCCCGGCAAGCAGCCCGGCGATTTGCACGAAGGGCCGCACATCCTCGACCGGCGGCGGCGCATCCATCAGCACCGCGCTCTCGGCCCCCCGCGCCAGCCGGTCGTAACGGCGGAACGAGGCATCGCCGGCCAGTCCGGAGCGGCGGGCATCGGCCCAGCCGGCCCGCGCGAGGAAGCCGGCGATCGTCGTCTCGCGGTCAGCCATGGCGCAAGTGCCCGATTCGCCGGGCCCAGCCGCCGTGGCCGGTCAGGATCGCGCGCCGCGCGGTCTCGCCTTCGCCATAGGACAGCCGCACGTCCAGCCGGTCGACCGGCAGCCAGGAGCCAAGCCGGTCCGGCCACTCGATCAGGCTGACGCCCTCGGCCAGCGCGTCCTCGATGTCCAGTTCCACGGCATCCTCCGGCTTTTTCAGGCGGTACAGGTCGAAATGCCAGATGTCGAAATCCGGCGCCGCATAGGTCTGGACCAGGGTGAATGTCGGGCTCGGCACGTCCAGCTCGTCGCCGCACAGCGTCCGGATCAGGGCCCGCGCGAAGGTGGTCTTGCCGGCGCCCAGATCGCCGTGAAGCGCGATCGTGTCGCCGGCGCGCAACAAGGGGGCCACCGCCGCCGCCAGGCGCTGCGTGGCCTCGGGGTCGGCAAGCGCCACGTGCAGGGTGTCGGACTCGACGGCATCGGCCATGGCCCGTTTTGTACCCAAGCCATGCGCCGCCCGCAACAGCAACGCGCGCGGACTTGCCGCATCGGCCCGATCTGTGCCATAGCCGGTCGCGGACGGGCAGCGCGGCGAAGGATACTCTCATGGTCACTCATCGGCACGAATGCGACGTCGCCATTGTCGGCGCGGGGCCGGTCGGGCTGTTCTCCGTGTTCCAGTTCGGCATGCTGGGCATGAAGGCGCATGTGGTCGATACGCTGGAGGCGGTTGGTGGCCAATGCACGGCGCTGTATCCGGAAAAGCCGATCTACGACATACCGGGCTATCCGCGCATCGCCGCCGCCGAACTGATTGCCCGCCTGCGGGAACAGGCGGCCGCGGTGCACCCGGTCTATCATCTCGGCCAGCAGGTGGTGTCGCTCGCCCGGTCCGCCGAGACCGGGCGCTGGCGGCTGGAAACCTCGACGGGCACGGTGCTGGATGCACGCGTGGTGGTGATTGCCGCCGGCGCCGGGGCATTCGGGCCGAACCGGCCGCCCCTGGCCGGGATCGAGGCCTATGAGGGGAACAGCGTGCATTACATGGTGCTGCGCCGGCAGGATTTCGCGGGCAAGCGCGTGGTCATCGCCGGCGGCGGCGATTCGGCCGTGGACTGGGCCATCTCGCTGGCCGAAATCGCCGCCCGGGTGATGGTCGTGCATCGGCGCGACAAGTTCCGCGCCGCGCCGGAGAGCATCGCGCGCCTGCACGCGCTGGCGGCGGAGGGTCGTATCGATCTGGTCGTGCCCTATCAGCTCGCCGGGCTGGAAGGGGCGGATGGGCGGCTCGATGCCGTGCTGGTCAGCGATCTCGACGGCAAGCCGCGCCGGCTGGCCGCCGATGCGCTGCTGCCGTTTTTCGGCCTTGCCATGAGCCTGGGGCCGATCGCCGAATGGGGACTGAATCTCGATCGCCACCATATCGCCGTCGACCCGTCGACCTGCCAGACAAATCTCGCGGGCGTATTCGCCATCGGCGACATTGCCACCTATCGGGGCAAGCTGAAATTGATCCTGACCGGCTTCGCCGAGGCGGCAGCGGCGGCGCATGCCGCCTATCCCATGGTCTTCGACGGGCGGGCGCTGCATTTCGAATATTCGACCGCGAAGGGCCTGCCGCCAGGCTGATACCCGTCAGTCCGGGGTGGCTTCGCCGGCGGATTCGATGCGGACCGCGGCCATACCCTCCAGCGGCAGCCGGCAGACCGCCCGCGTGCCCTGCCCCGGGGCGCTGTCCAGCGTCACCATTCCGCCATGCAGTTCGATCAGGCTCTTGACCAGCGCCAGACCCAGGCCGGCGCCCGATTCGCGGGCATTCGGGTCGCCGCGCTCGAACTTCTCGAACACCCGGTCATGATCTTCCGCCGTGATGCCGATGCCGGTGTCGGAAACCATCAGCAGCATCGAATTGTCCTCGCGCCGGGCCGAAAGCGTGATCTGTCCGCCGGCCGGGGTGAACTGGATGGCGTTGGAAACCAGATTGAACAGGGCCTGGCGCAGGCGCACCGGGTCCGCCGTCAGCGTGCCGATGCTCTTCGGACACTCCACCGCGATCGTCAGCCCGGCCTGGGTGGCGCGGTCGGTGGCGAGTTGCACCAGCCCCTCCATCAGCCCGCGCACGGAGACCGGCTGCAGATCCAGCGCCATATAGCCAGCCTCGATCGTCGCCAGATCGAGGATGTCGTCGATCAGCGTCATCAGATGGGTCGAGGCTTGCAGGATGCACTCGATGTATTCCGCCTGCCGCTCGGTCAGCTCGCCGAAATACCGGTTGTCGAGAATTTCGGTGAAGCCGACGATGGCGTTCAGCGGCGTGCGCAATTCGTAGCTGACATTGCCGATGAATTCGGACTTGATCCGGTCCGCCTCCTCCAGCGCCGCATTGCGCTCGCGCAACGCCTCTTCCACCTGGGCGCTGTCGGTAACGTCCAGGAAACTGGCCAGCGTATTGCCGTCGGACAACGGCACGACGGCGTATCGGATGACCGAATTGTCGGTACGCCGCAAACGGCCGCCGCGCACCCGGCGCTCGGTCACCATCAGCACCAGCCGCTGCTTCAGGCGGGCCCAGTCCGGGCGCGGCGAGAAATAGTCGCGCGCCGCATCGATCAGCTCGACGACATGCGGGCCGCCATCGAGCTGGCCCTCCGGCAGGTTCCAGATGCGGGCCAGCTCGGGATTCGACAGTTTCAGGCGACCGTCGCCGCCGAACACGGCGACGCCCTCATGCAGGTTGTTCAGGGTCTCGCGCTGGACCTCGATCAAGGTGTTGTAGGAACTTTCCAGCGCCAGACGGTCGGTCACGTCCTCCATGGCGAAGACCAGGCCGCCGAGCGGGTGCGGCGAGGCGATCGAGCGTATGGTGGTCTGGTCGGGAAGATGCATCAGCTCCTCGACCGGTTCGATCAGCGCCGTGAACCAGCGATCGCGGTCGGCCTTGAAACCGGGGAAGTCGATATATTCCGGAAGCCGGCGATGTTCGCGCTGCCATTCCAGCACCTCGCTCATGCTCGGTTCGGCCTGCAGGAGCTGCGAATCGATCCCGGTCAACTGGGCATATGCCGTGTTGGAGAATTTCAGCCTGCGGTCGGCGCCGAAAATGGCGATGGCGGTGTTCAGCCCTTCCAGCACATCGGCGTGGGCGGCGATATGATCGGCCATCTGGTCCTGCAGGGCTTCCAGCGCCGTCGAGTCCATGGCGAAACCGGCGATCCGGTCGCGATCGGCGCCGATCGGCGCCTCGGTGAATTCCAGAAGCCGCCGGCTGCTGCCGATCACCACATGATGGCTTTCCGACTGAGCCATGCCGGTTTGCGCGGCCCGTTCGGCCAATCCGCGACCGCCATTGTCGATATAGCCGGCGCCGAGTTCACGTTCGGTCGAGGCAACGGTGTCGGCGCCGAGATGGGCCGCCTCGGCATAGGCGCGGTTGAAGCCGGCAATCCGCATCGCCCTGTCGCGCCACCAGATCGGCAGGGGCAGGGCGTCCAGTACCGCGCACAAATTCGCTTCCCGCTCGGTCATGGCGGTGAGACGCGCGGATAGTCCCACGGTTTCGGAAATATCGACAAGCCAGAGCAGATCCGCGCCGTCGCGCCGCTCGCCATGAAGCGCAACGGAACTGCCGCCCGGAACCGTCACCCGCATGTGAAAACCGGTGCCGGCGCCGTGCAGCGCGGCGAGGGCCGCGGCAAGCCGGTTTGAGTCGTCGCCAACCGCCCCGGCCAGCATCCGGTCGGTTTCGGTGCCGCCATCCGTCCCCGGCCGCAGCGCCAGCAGCCGCGCGGCGCGCGGCAATATCGACGCCTTCCGGCCGTCCCAGCGCACCAACCCCGCCGACGCCTCGTCGGCGGCCAGCCACGCGGCCGCGGTTCCGGCGCGCGCTCTTGCCAGCCCTATCCCCAGAACCGCCGCCAACCCGACCGCCAGCGCCAGGCCGGCTTCAAGGCCGGTTACGAACGCGCCATCGGCCGCCTGGGCCGGCAAGGCCAGACCGAAGACGACCACGCCGGAGAGCGCCGCGATTGTGGTTGGCGAATGGTTCTGCACGGGCGCCAGTCTAGGTGCGGCTTCGGCGTCGCACAAGCGGACTGGCGCCCGTTTTTCGTCAGTACCGGTACTGTTCGCCCTTGAACGGCCCCTGCTGCGGAACGCCGATATAGTCGGCCTGCTGCTTCGACAGTTTCGTCAGCTGCACGCCCAGCTTGGCAAGGTGCAGGGTGGCCACCTTTTCATCCAGATGCTTGGGCAGCACATAGACCTTGTTCTCATACTGGCCCTTGTTGTTCCACAGCTCGATCTGCGCCAGCACCTGGTTGGTGAAGCTGGCGCTCATCACGAAGCTGGGATGGCCGGTGGCGCAGCCCAGGTTCACCAGCCGGCCCTCGGCCAGCAGGATGATCCGGTGGCCGTCGGCGAACGAGATCTCGTCGACCTGCGGCTTGACGTTCGACCATTTCAGGTTCTTCAGCGCGGCGACCTGAATCTCCGAGTCGAAGTGGCCGATGTTGCAGACGATCGCCTGATCCTTCATCGCGCGCATGTGGTCGATGGTGATGACGTCCACATTGCCGGTGGTGGTCACGAAGATGTCGCCGCGCGGCGCGGCGGTTTCCATGGTGACGACCTCGAAACCTTCCATCGCCGCCTGCAGCGCGCAGATCGGATCGATCTCGGTGACGAGGACGCGGCAGCCAGAGCTGCGCAGCGATTCGGCCGAACCCTTGCCGACATCGCCGAAACCGGCGACCACGGCGACCTTGCCGGCCATCATCACGTCGGTGGCGCGGCGGATGCCGTCGACCAGGCTTTCGCGGCAACCGTACTTGTTGTCGAATTTGGACTTGGTGACCGAATCGTTCACGTTGATGGCCGGGAAGGTCAGGGTTCCCTTCTTCTCCATCTCGTAGAGACGATGCACGCCGGTGGTGGTTTCCTCGGTCACGCCGCGGATGCTCTTGCCGACCTTGGTGTACCAGCCCGGCTGTTCCTTGACCCGCTTGGCGATGGCGGCATACAGCGCCTCTTCTTCCTCATTGGTCGGCTTGGAGACCAC
>JAHELM010000102.1:0-6498 GCA_024644185.1 Rhodospirillales bacterium
TGGTTCGGCGATTTCCCCGCCTTTTCGATCCCCGGCCAGCCGATTGCCTCGTTCCTGGAATTTCCCGCCTTCGCCATCCTCGGCGTGGTCAGCGCCGGCGTGGCCATCGCCTTCATCGCCGCCACCGGTCTTGCCGCGGCGGCGGCGCATCGGATTCCCGTTCCGCCCTGGCTGCGGCCGGCCATCGGCGGGTTGCTGGTCGGGTTGATCGCCATCGCCTTCCCGCATGTGCTTGGCGTCGGCTACGAGGCGACCGACGCGGCGCTGCGCGAACAGTTCGGTCTGTGGATGCTGCTGACCCTGCTGGCCCTGAAGATCGCGGCGACCTCGATCAGCCTGGGCAGCGGCTTCGGCGGCGGCGTCTTCTCGCCTTCGCTGTTTCTCGGCGCCATGGTCGGCGGCGCCTTCGGCATCGTCGCCACCGACGTTTTTCCCGATCTGTCCTCCGGGCCGGGCGCCTATACCATCGTCGGCATGGGGGCGGTGGCCGGCGCCGTGCTGGGTGCGCCGATCTCGACCCTGCTGATGGTGTTCGAACTGACGGGAAACTACGCCCTGACCATCGGCGTGATGATCGCCACCGTCATTGCCTCGCTGCTGACGAAACAGGTCTACGGGTTCTCGTTCTTCACCTGGCAACTCGACCGGCGTGGCCTGAATCTGCGGCGCGGGCGCGAACAGGGGCTGCTGCAGTCGGTGCGGGTGCGCGACGTGATGCATGCCGATCCCCATACCGTCCCGCCGGCGGCCAGCCTGGCCGAAATACGCAGGCATCTGCTGGAGGCCCCGTATGGCGAGCTGTTCGTCGCCGACGAGACCGGGCGGCTGCACGGCACGATCACGCTGGCCGATCTCGCGGACGCGGCCTTCGATACCGAATTCGACGTGCTGCTGAACGCCGAGGATGTGTGCCGTCCCCGGCCGCCGATGCTGGCCGCCGGCGACGATCTGGAGGCGGCGATGGCGCTGGTCGACGGGCTGCGCGACGACATCGTCGCCGTCGTCGATGCCGAGGACACGCTGGTGCTGGTCGGCTATGTCCGTCAGGCCGACGTGGTGCGCGCCTACGATCGCGCGGTATTGCAGGCCCGCGCCGAGGAATACGGCGAGGGGTAGCGCCGCGCCCAGTCAATCGGGCTGCCGAATCGCCATTTGGGGGTCGCGGGGCTGTTCCCGCCGGGCCGGCTTTCGGTTATACCCTCCCGTGAGATGAGCGATCCCTTGTACGGCGACCCCCTGGACGATCTGGACGACGCACCGGCCCCGGTGGCGGCGCCCGCGCCGGCGCGTCCGGCACCCTATCTCGATTCGCTGAATCCGGCGCAGCGCCAGGCGGTCGAGGCGATGGACGGGCCGGTTCTGGTGCTGGCCGGGGCGGGCACCGGCAAGACCAGGGTGCTGACCACCCGGCTGGCCCATATCCTGTTTTCCGGCCGGGCCCGGCCGTGGCAGGTGCTGGCCGTCACCTTTACCAACAAGGCGGCGCGCGAAATGCGCGAGCGGGTGGCAAGGCTGGTCGGCCCGGCGTCGGAGGGGCTGTGGCTGGGCACTTTTCATGCCCTCGGCGTGCGCATCCTGCGGCGCCACGCGGAAGTCGTCGGCCTGCGATCCGGATTCACCATCCTCGACGCCGACGACCAGACGCGGCTCTTGAAGCAGATCCTGCAGGCGCACAATATCGACGACAAGCGCTGGCCGGCGCGCGTGCTGTCGGGGGTGATCCAGGGCTGGAAGGATCGCGGCCTGACGCCGGACCGGATTTCCGCCGCCGATGCCGGCGATCTCGCCCAGGGCAAGGCGGTCGAGATCTATCGCGAATACCAGGACCGGCTGCGCATCCTGAACGCCGCCGATTTCGGCGATCTGCTGCTGCATTGTCTCAGCATCTTCCAGTCCCGGCCCGAGATCCTGGCCGAATATCAGGAGCAGTTCCGCTACATCCTGGTCGACGAGTACCAGGACACCAATGTGTCGCAATATCTGTGGCTGCGGCTGTTGGCCCAGAAGCACCGAAATATCTGCTGCGTCGGCGACGACGACCAGTCGATCTATGGCTGGCGCGGCGCCGAGGTCGGCAACATCCTGCGCTTCGAGAAGGATTTTCCGGGCGCCGCCGTGGTGCGCCTGGAACGCAATTATCGCTCGACGCCGCATATCCTGGCCGCCGCCTCGCATCTGATATCCCATAACCAGGGCCGGCTCGGCAAGACGCTGTGGACCGAGGCGGGAGAGGGCGAGAAAATCGTCGTTCGCGGGGTCTGGGACGGCGAGACCGAGGCGCGCGAGATCGGCGAGGAGGTCGAGGCGTTGCAGCGCAGGGGCGAATCGCTGGACGGCATGGCGATCCTGGTGCGCGCCGGGCATCAGACGCGCGAATTCGAGGATCGCATGCTGACGCTGGGTCTGCCCTATCGGGTGGTCGGCGGCCCACGCTTCTACGAGCGCGAGGAAGTCCGCGACGCGATCGCCTATCTGCGGGTGATCCAGCAGCAAGACGACGATCTGGCCTTCGAGCGCATCGTCAACAAGCCGGCGCGCGGAATCGGCCCGACGACGCTGCAGGCAATGCACCGGCTGGCTCGCGCCACGGGCGTTTCGCTGACCGCCGCTGCCCATGCGCTGATGGAAACCGACGAACTGAAGCCGGCCGCCAAGCGCAATCTCACCGCCATCCTCGACGATTTCGCGCGCTGGCGCGGCCAGGCGGAAACCCTGGCGCATACCGAACTTGCCGGCATCGTGCTGGACGAATCCGGCTATACTGCCCTGTGGCGTGCCAGCAAGGACCCCAAGGCGCCGGGCAAGCTGGACAACCTCAAGGAACTGGTCGTCGGCATGTCCGAGCGGGAAAACCTGGCGGCCTTCCTGGAACATGTCAGCCTGGTGATGGAGAACGACGAACGCGCCGAGGGGGCGCGGCTGTCCATCATGACCCTGCACGCCGCCAAGGGGCTGGAATTCGACACGGTGTTCCTGCCCGGCTGGGAGGAAGGGCTGTTCCCGCACCAGCGGGCGATGGACGAGAACGGCGCCGCCGGGCTGGAGGAGGAGCGCCGCCTGGCTTATGTCGGCATCACCCGCGCGCGCAAACGGGTGCATGTCTCGTTCGCCGCAAACCGGCGCATCTACAATCAGTGGCAGAGCGCCATCCCGTCACGCTTCATCGATGAATTGCCGCCGGCGCATATCGAGGCCGCGTCCGATCCGGGGCTGTATGGCGGCCGCCAGGCATCCGTGCCCGGCGGTGCGTCGCAGGCCTTCAGCCATGGCAGCTGGGCGCCGACCCGGCGCGGCGGCCCGCCCGCCGGCCTGGTGATCGAGGGCACCGGCAGCCGCGCATCGACCGCCGAGGAACACGGATTCCGCCCGGGCGATCGCTGTTTCCACCTGAAATTCGGCATGGGCCGGGTGGTCGCCGTCGAGGGCGACAAGCTGACCATCGCCTTCGACAAGGCCGGCGAGAAGAAGGTGATCGCCGCCTTCGTGGAGAAGCCCTGAGCGCCCGTGCTATTGCGCCGGGCAGGGCTGTCCGAGGAAGGTCAGGCTTCCGGGAGGGTAGCGGTAGGCGCGCACCACGCGGCCGACGGCGTGGTGACCGTCCGCGGTGACGACGGCGTTGTACCATTCCCAGACAATGGAATTGTCGTGCGGGTCGACCTCGAAGATTCGACCGGACTCGGCTTCGGTGACCAGGACATCGCCGTTCGGCTGGAACTGGTGTTCGCCCTGTACCGAGGTGTAGAACGGCTCTTTCTCGGTTCCCTGATACTGCCAGATCACCTTCTGCGTCATCGGATCCAGGCGGACGATTCGGGAATAGCCGAAGGTCTGGGGGTCTCGCAGCCAGCGGGTTTCGTTGTGCTGGGCGTCGTCGGCGCGGTTGTCGAGAACCGAGATCGAGCCGTCCGGATGCAGGTCGGGGTCGTGCTGCCGCAGGAAAGGACCGCGCAACGCCCATTTTACCTTGTGTGTCTTGCGGTCGATCAGGATCAGGGAGTCGACCGAACGCAGGGACACCAGGATGTCGCCGGCACTGGCGAAGGGGAAACGGGGCGCCAATTCCTTGCTGACGATGTTTATGTTGTTCGAATGCATCGGGTCGACGTCGGTGGTCTGGGGGTATGACGGAGAGCCGCCCAGGACGACGCCGAGATAGCCGCCGTCGAAGATGGCCCGCATGAGGGGAATCTCTTCCAGAACCGCACCGTCCGGCGAGAGGTGCATGACTTTGCCGGACAGGAAGGGCGCCTCGACGCGCGGCGGTGCGTCTTCGGCGTCCTTGACGATGTCGAGGCCCAGCGTCCATAGCGACCCGTCCGGATCCACTTCCACGTCATGGTGGATGGAGTCAGGGACGAACCATTTCAGCCGCGAACAGCGGTCGAGACGCATCAGTCCCTTGTATGACATGACGATCAGAACATCGCCGTCCGGATAGAGATAGGATCCCATGATTCCCTGCAATCCCCTTTCGATCGGCAGGGGATCGCTCGACCGCACCTGGTCGTAAACGGCTTGCGGCACATGCCAGCGGTGGACCGGTTTCCCCTCCAGGTCGACAAGCACCAGGCCGAATTCCGATCCGTCATAGGCTTCGGCCAGCGTCAGGCCCGGCTGCGCCCGGGCGAGGTCGCGGCGCGGCGCCGGCGGGGTATCGATGCCGGCAGGCATGACGACCAGGTGGGGATTGCGGCCAAGCGCGGCGCCAATCTGCAGGTCCACCCAACTCCATACGAACTGCAGATGGCTGTTGGTCACCCGCAGCGTGTCATAGGGCGGCAACTGGTAGAAGATGACGACGACGCCAACCGTGAAGGCCAGAAACAGCGCGGCGAACTTGCGCAGCAGGTGGAAAATTATTTCACCGGTCATCATCGGTCGGGTACTACCTTGGGAGAAATGCGGGTCTTCGCGCACCTTCGCAGATCACCCTTACCAGACGGTTAAACAAGACGAAAAACCCGCCCGCGCGGTACGCCGGCCTGTCGAATCCCTTGCCTTCGGCCGCCGGATGGGGCATTCCGGCGCGGCTTGGCTTCGCGCCGCTTGCAAGGGAATGCGCCGATGACCGTTATCGCCGGGTTTTCAGGCTGGGTTCTGGAACTGGAGGCGTCCGAGGACGCGGCGCCGACCTATATGGAGGCGCTGGAAGGCCTGGCCATCGCCGTGTCCTGCCATGAGATCGTCGAGGGCGCGCCGTGGCGCGTCGAGGCGATTTTCGGGCAGGAGCCGGCGCATGGCGCGGTGGCGGCCGCGGTGGCGCTGGCCGCCGCGGCCACCGGCACGCGCGAGCCGGACTTCGTCGTCCGGCCGCTGCCGGCACGCGACTGGCTGGCGGAAAACCGGGCCTCGTTCAAGCCGGTGCGGGTCGGCCGTTTCTTCGTTCATCCCACGCATTTCGCGGGGGTTCCGCCAGCCGGTGCCCGGGCGCTGGCGCTCGATGCGGCGACCGCCTTCGGCTCTGGCGAGCACGGCACGACGCGCGGCTGCCTGCTGGCGCTCGACGCGCTGACCCGCCGCCGGCCGCGGTGGCGCCCGCGCGTACTCGACATGGGCTGCGGCTCGGGAATTCTGGCACTGGCGGCGGCGCGCGCCTGGCCGGTTCGCGTGCTGGCCGTGGACATCGATCCCGAGGCCGTTCGCGTCACCGCGGAAAATGCGCGGATCAACCGGCTGAGTGCGCAAATGGCATCGGTTTGCGGCAACGGTTTCGCGGCGCTGCCGGGGCTGCGCGCCGGGCGCTTCGACGTGATCCTGGCGAATATCCTGGCCCGGCCGTTGCAGGCGATGGCGCCGGCGCTGGCGCGGCGCCTGGCGCCCGGCGGCACGGCAATCCTGTCCGGCCTGCTGGTGCATCAGGAAGCCCAGGTTCTCGCCGCCTGTCGGGCCCAGAATCTGGCGCTGCTCCACCGCATCCGCTTCGATGGCTGGTCGACGCTGGTCTTGCGGCGCGGTCAGACTCCGTAATACTCCCGATACCAGGCCACGAACCGCTTTACGCCGTCCTCGATGCCGGTGGCCGGGCGCCAGCCGGTATCGGCCTCGAGATCGGCGGTGTCCGCCCAGGTCGCGGCGACATCGCCGGGCTGCATCGGCAGCATGTTCCGCGTCGCCTCGCGGCCCAGCGCCGTCTCCAGAACCGCGATGAAGTGCATCAGATCGACCGGACGGCCATTGCCGATATTGTAGACCCGCCAGGGGGCGATCGGGCTCAGCGCCGGGTCGTCGGCCGCGCCGGCGTCGCGCGACGGCGCGGGGACAAGGTCCAGCACGCGCAGGACGCCCTCGACGATATCGTCGATATAGGTGAAATCGCGGCGCATCCGGCCGTCGTTGTAGATATCGATCGGCGCGCCGCGGGAAATCGCCCGCGCGAACTTCATCGGCGCCATGTCGGGCCGGCCCCAGGGGCCGTAGACGGTGAAGAAGCGCAAGCCCGTCATCGGGATGCGGTAGAGATGCGCATAGGCATGCGCCATCAGCTCGTTGGCGCGCTTG
>JAHELM010000102.1:6508-7577 GCA_024644185.1 Rhodospirillales bacterium
GGCGGCATAGAGGCTGACCGGGTGGTCGGCCGGGTGATGCACCGAGAACGGCATGCGCTCGTTGCCGCCATAGACCGAGCTGGATGAGGCATAGACCAGGTGCCGGGCCGCCGCCGCCCGGCACCCTTCGAGGATGTTGAGAAAGCCGGTCAGGTTGCTGTCGGCATAGGCGTGCGGGTTTTCCAGGCTGTAGCGCACACCGGCCTGGGCCGCCAGATGGATGACGCGATCCGGCCGGTGTTCGGCGAACAGCCGGGCGACGGCGTCGCGGTCGGCAAGGTCGATGCGCGATTCGATGAAACCGGGATGGCCGACGATGCGCGCCAGCCGCGCCTGTTTCAGCGTCACGTCGTAATAATCGGTCAGGCAATCGACGCCGAGTACGGCCTCGCCGCGCGCCAGCAAGTGCCGCGCCACCTCGTTGCCGATGAATCCGGCGGTTCCGGTGACCAGGATCGTCATGCCGGGTACCATAGGGCAATATCCCATCGAATTGAACCGGTCCGGTTCGGTTCGACCGGATGCCGCGCCGGCGGGACGCGGCGGCCGTTTCCTACTGGTTCTCGATGTCCTGCGCCTGGCGATCCATGAATATCGCGTCCGTGGTTCGGCCCATCGCCCGCAGGATCGCCGCGTAATTGCGGAAGGTGACGGCGAAATCCGGGTGGTTCTCGGGCAGGCCGCGCTGCTGGATATCCAGCGCCCGTTTGATCAGCGTTTCCGCCTCGGCCGTGTTGGAGCGCCCCAGTTCCAGCATTGCCAGGCTGTTCAGGGTCAGGGCGATGTCCGGATGGTCGGGCCCGAGTGCCGCTTCGCGGATGGCCAGGGCCTTGCGGAAACCGGTTTCCGCGTCGTCGGTCTGCCCCAGGCTGCGGTGCAGGGATGCGAGGCTTTCCAGGCTGTTGGCAAGTTTTGGATCGGCGGGAGAGAGCGAGGCCTGACGGATGGTGACCACGCGCTGGCAGGCCTTCAGGGCCTCGTCGAGGCGTTTCTCGTCCTGGTAGACACCGGTCAGATTGTCCAGCGTGTCGGCGACTTCCGGATTGTCGCGGCCGAGACAATCCGGAAG
>JAHELM010000103.1 GCA_024644185.1 Rhodospirillales bacterium
AATTGGCGTCATGCCCATAATTCAAGCCGCCATAGCCACCGACATACCAGCTTTCCGCCCAGGCAGCGGGGGACGCGACGATCGAGGCCAAGGCCACGACGCCGAAAAACGTCTTGCGCATCATACTAACTCCAAATCCTCATACGACATTCTATCGCGCCGCCCCACGGGCGGCAGCGTCCGTAACATGATGCTTCGCAAAAGCGGCGGAAATATGCCCAAAAGGGTATTCCGGTGAAAAATTCCGATCATCCGCCGCGCCGCCGCTTTCACCTTGACTTGCTGGCTTTTCGCTGTATTTTCCGCCGCCAGACCTTTCCGAGACCAACACGGGACGTGCCGCCATGGCCAAACCGACCACAGTTCTGATCCGGCTCGTCAGCTCCGCCGGTACCGGGTTCTACTATGTGACCAAGAAGAACCCGCGCACCCAGACGGAGAAGATGGAATTCCGCAAATACGATCCGGTCGTGCGCAAGCACGTCGCGTTCAAGGAAGCCAAGATCAAGTAGATCGCGAGCGAATTCGCCGCGTTCGGTCGGGCCGCCTCCGCAAGGACGCGGCCCTCTTCGTTTTGTCTCGATGACGTGGCGACGAGCTCCTAGCCACGGCCCACGCTACGGCCTTGATTCAAGATAAAATAATTTTTTCTTGCAAACCCGGCGTTAACCATTTAACTGCGATTCTCGAAGTGGACGGAACAAACCAGTCCGCCGAAATCCAGGGGAAGACATGCCGGATCGCCAGCCCAGAAACAATCGTCGCGATTCGCGGTCGGCCCGATACCGCGCCGGCATCGTCGGGGGGCTGCTCTGCGGGATAATCGCCACTTTGGCGGCCGCGCCCGCCTCCGCCGATACCGCGGCCCTGGCGCTCGATGCCGCCACCGGCCAGGTGCTCTATGCCTATCAGGCCGACCAACCCAGGCATCCCGCTTCGCTGACGAAGATGATGACGCTTTATCTTGCCTTCGAAGCCCTGGAGCAGGGCCGGCTGAAGGCGGGGCAGCGACTGCCGATTTCGCGCCACGCGGCGAACCAGAGACCGTCGCGCATCGGCCTGAGGCGCGGCCAGACGATTTCGGTCGAGGACGCGATCCTGTCGGTTGTTACAAAATCGGCGAATGATTCCGCCGTTGTACTGGCCGAGGCGATGGGCGTGACCGAAACAGCGTTTGCCCGGCGCATGACCGAACGGGCCCGCGCCCTCGGCATGACGCAAACCAGCTTTCGCAACGCCTCGGGTCTGCATCACCGCGACCAGTGGACCACGGCGCGCGACATGGCGGTGCTGGGGGCGGCGTTGATCCGCGACTATCCCGATCGCTACCGCTATTTCTCCACCGCTGCCTTCCGTTGGAAGGGACGGCTTTACAGCAATCACAATGCGCTGCTGGCACATTACGAAGGCGCCGACGGGATCAAGACCGGCTACATTCGGCAGGCCGGCTTCAATCTGACGGCCTCCGCCGAGCGCAAGGGACAGCGGGTGATCGGCGTCATCCTGGGCGGCGAGAGCGCGGCCTTGCGTGACTGGCGGATGGAGACCCTTCTGGATTTTGGCTTCAACCAGATGCAGGCCGATATTCCCCAGGTCGCCGCCCTGCCCTATGCCGTCCCGCCCACGGGAGAGATGGCGGTCGCGCAAGCCATCGACATGCCCGCCGCCTTCCAGCCGGAGCCTGTCTTCGATACGGCCATGCTGACCGTCGCGCCGGTTACGGACAGTACCGCCGATGGAACCGACGAGTCCGAGGAAAATGCCAATCCGGTGGCGGCGGACGTGCCGGAAAACGTCGGCGCCAATAGCGCAATGATCCCCCCCGGTAATCCGTCCCCGCCGGGGCTCTGGGCCGTTCAGGTCGGCGCTTACAGCACCGCACAGCCAGCGGAAAGTGCCGCCGCATCGGCGGCGGGCCGCATCCCGGCGCTGCTGGGCGATACACAGGTTGCCGTCATCCCGGTCGAGCGCAACGGCGCGCGAATCTACCGGGCCCGCCTGATCGGGCTGAACGAGGACGACGCGCGCGAAGCCTGCAGGCGCCTGAGCACGCAGCGGATTCCCTGTCTGGCCGTTGTCGCCGCGGCCAATCCCTGATTCCCGCTACAGTTCCGGCGTCGTCACGCCGCTGGCCGCGAGTTGTTCGCGGACCTGGTGTTTCAGCCGCTCCAGCCCATCCGCATGGCCCGATTCGCACCGCACGACAACGGCGGCCTGGGTATTGGACGCCCGCAACAACCACCATCCATCCACCGTCTTGACCCGGACGCCATCGGTGTCATCGACCGAGATGCCGGGCACACCCGCCAGCCGCGCCTTGATTTCGCCGACCAGGACAAATTTCCGTGCCTCGGGAACATCCAGGCGAAGTTCGGGCGTATTGACCACCGACGGCAGGGAGTCGCGCAGTTCGGCCAGGCTCTGCCCACATGCGGCAACGGCGTCCAGCAGCCGAACCGCCGCATAGACTCCGTCATCGAAACCGTAATAGCGGTCGGCAAAGAAGATATGGCCGCTCATCTCGCCAGCCAGCGGCGCGTTCATCTCCCGCATCCGGGTCTTGATGATCGAATGGCCGGTGGCGCACATCACCGGTCTGCCGCCCAGACGGGCAATCTCGTCGAACAGAACCTGACTGGCCTTGACGTCGGCCAGAATTGGCGCGCCGGGATGCCGGGGCAGAACCTCTCGCGCCAGAACCGCCAGAATCTGGTCTCCCCAGACCACGCGGCCCCTGCCGTCGACGGCGCCAATCCGATCGCCGTCGCCGTCGAAGGCGACGCCGAGATCGGCCTTGTGGGTGGCCACGGCATCCTTCAACTGGGCGAGATTCTTCTCGACCGTCGGGTCCGGGTGGTGCGCCGGGAAGGTTCCGTCGATCGTCTCGTTCAGCAGGATGTGACGACCCGGCAGCGTCGGCGTCAGCGCCGCAACCACGTCGCCGGCAGCACCGTTGCCCGCGTCCCAGACCACGGTCAACCCGCGTTCGGCGCGATAGCCCGCACTCAGGCGGGCCACATAGGCCCCCATGATGTCGACGGCAAGCGCCCTGCCCATTCCCGATACCCAGTCGCCGGCCCGCGCCGCCGCCCCAAGGGCCTGAATGTCCTTGCCCCAGAACGGCTTGCCGCCCAGCACCATCTTGAATCCGTTATGGCTGGGCGGATTGTGCGATCCGGTGACCATGATACCGGCGTCGGCGCCCAGCATATGCGCCGCAAAGTAAAGCGCCGGGGTTGGCCCGCGGCCGATGCGCAATGCGATCAAACCGCATTGTGTCACCCCTTCCACCACCGCGGCCTCCAGCGCCGGGGAGGTCAGCCTGCCGTCATAGCCGACGGCGACGAAACGGCCGCCGGCGCGCGCCACGAGGGTACCCACGGATCGGCCGATGGCGCGCGCATCCGCCTCGCCCAATGTCTCGCCGACAATCCCGCGAATGTCGTATTCGCGCAGAACGACGGGATCGAACGCGTGCCCCTTGTTACCCAATGCTGCCTCTCCCTATTCGAATCCGACCGGCGCGCGGCCGATCGACAGATACCGGAACCCGGCCGCCAACATCTCGTCCGGCCGGTAGATATTGCGCAAATCGACCATGACCGGTCGCCGCAGCAGACCCTTGGCGCGCTCCAGGTCGAGCAGACGGAATTCGTTCCATTCGGTGACGATCGTCACCGCGTCGGCGCCGTCCATCGCCTCATAGGCATCGTCGCACCAGGTGACGTCCCGCAGCAGTTTCCTCGCCTCGCCCATGCCTTCGGGATCGTAGGCGCGAACCGTCGCGCCGGCGGCTTGCAGCGCCGGCACGATGTCCAGGCTGGGCGCATCGCGCATGTCGTCGGTATTCGGCTTGAAGGTCAGGCCGAGAACCGCGATGGTTTTGCCGGATACCGAGCCGCCGCAGGCCCGCAGAATACGGGCGGCCATCCCCTTTTTCCGCCGGTCGTTGATGTCGACCACCGCCTCGACGATCCGCGCGGGGGCGCCGGCATCGGCGGCGGTGCGCACAAGCGCCAGCGTATCCTTTGGAAAACACGACCCGCCATAGCCGGGGCCGGGATGCAGGAATTTTGCCCCGATGCGACCATCCAGGCCAATTCCACGGGCCACATCGTGCACATCCGCGCCCAGCTTTTCACAAAGATCGGCGATCTCGTTGATGAAGGTGATCTTGGTCGCCAGAAAGCTGTTCGCGGCGTATTTCGTCAGTTCCGCCGTTTCCAGAGACGTGAACAGGATCGGCGTCTCGATCAGGAACAGCGGGCGGTAGAGCCGCCGCATCACCGCCCGCGCCCGTTCGCTCTCGGTCCCGATGATCACCCGGTCGGGCCGCATGAAGTCGCCGATCGCCGAGCCCTCGCGCAGGAATTCCGGATTGGAGACAACATCGAAATCGCCCGCCGGCCGGGTCTTGGCTATGATACGCGCGACCTCGCGGCCCGTGCCGACCGGAACCGTCGATTTGGTGACGATCACCGTGTAGCCGTCAATCGCCTCGGCGATCTCCTCGGCCGCCGCATGGACGTAGGACAGATCGGCATGCCCGTCGCCGCGCCGGCTGGGCGTGCCGACGGCAATGAATACCGCGTCCGCGCCGCGCACCGCCGCAGCCAGATCGGTGGTAAAGATCAAGCGCCCGGCGGCGCGGTTGTCGGCCACCAGTTTTTCCAGACCGGGTTCGAAGATCGGAATTTCACCCGCGTTCAGGCGATCGATCTTGGCGGAATCCTTGTCGACACACGTGACATGAATGCCAAATTCCGAGAAGCAGGCACCTGAAACCAAGCCGACATAACCCGAGCCGATCATCGTGATGCGCATGCGCCGATCACCCTAAGCTGCTTGACCGCTGGCTGCGGTCAGGATTGGGAATACTGGGCGAGTATTCGCTGGACGCCTTCAGCCAGATCGCCGCGCTCCAGCGCGAAGGCGACATTGGCCTCGAAGAAGCCGAGCTTGTCGCCGCAATCGAAGCGCCTGCCCTCGAAGCGCAGGCCATGGAACGGCGCGCCGCCGATCATGCGGGCCATGGCGTCGGTCAACTGGATCTCGCCTCCCGCCCCGGCCTGGGCGCGGCCAAGATGGTCGAACACCTCCGGCAAAAGGATGTAACGGCCGATGATAGAAAGGGTCGACGGCGCGACCTCCGGTTTCGGCTTTTCGACCAGACCGCGGACCGAGGCGAGCCGCCCGTCATCGCTCGCGATATCGAGGATGCCGTACCGGCTGGTATGGGCGCGCGGAACGTCCATCACCGCGACGACGTTGCCGCCGGTTTCTTCATGCACATCGAGCAGTTGTCGAAGGCAGGGTTTGCGGGCCAGCACCAGATCGTCAGCCAGCAGCACAGCGAAGGGTTCGTCGCCGACCAATTCGCGGGCACACCACACGGCGTGGCCCAGCCCCAGCGGTTCGCCCTGGCGCGTATAGGCGATGCGCCCGGCGCCGGGACGCAGTGCCTTGATCTCGGCCAGACGATCGCCGGCACCGCGCGCCGCCAACGTCTGTTCAAGCTCGACCGAAATGTCGAAATGATCCTCGATCGCCTGCTTGGCGCGGCCGGTGACGAAAATGAAATCCTCGATACCCGCCGCCGCCGCCTCCTCGACGGCGTACTGGATCAGCGGCTTGTCGACGACAGGCAGCATCTCCTTCGGCATCGCCTTCGTCGCCGGCAGGAACCGCGTACCGAGCCCACCCACCGGAAAAACCGCCTTGCGAACCCGCTTTGTCATGCACCTTACCCATTGCCCCACGTGGAGGGCCGTTGTCGTCGCGCGATTATCTGCCACGCCCCCGCCGCGGATGCAACAGCCGCCGGTGCGAATACCTAATGGCCCAACAGAACTTCCTTCGCCAGATTGATTTGCGCGGCCAGATAGTCGGAACCGCCGTGGTCCGGATGGAACTGCTTCATCAAACGCCGATGGGCCGCCCGAATCTGGTCTTGTCCGGCTCCCGCCTCAAGGCCCAGCACGCGCAAGGCTTCCTCTCGCGACATCGCGGCGCGCCCACCGGCCGGCCGATCCGCGCCGTCGGCACCGGGCTCTCGCCAGCTCTCGCCGTGTACCCGATCGAGATACGTTGTATGTCCCGTCCGCCGAGCGCCACCGTCTCGGCGAACATCTCGCCCTGGATGGCGCAGGCATGATCCCAGGTCGGCTCGCGGCGCATCGTTGCATCCATGGCGAAAATCAGCCGTCCGCGTCCTCCCCCATCCGGGGCGGGACTGCGGGCAACCTTGTCGAGAAAGGAATCGATTTCGCCACGTCCGGACGATACAGGCGGTTTTGCCACGATAACGGCGCCCTCCCAACCCAGAATGCGCGATGTCGCGCTGCCCCAAACAGGTTGGGATTCAGAACGCCAGGGTCAACGGGAGAATGCGTCAGGCCGCCGCCACGCCGGCCCGGACAGCGTTTTGAGTGCCACAACCGATCGCCCGCATCAGGGTGCGAACCTCATGGCTGGCGGTGACATGCGACATGGTCCGCCGATGATCGCCCGCGGGCGCGTCGATATCGAACAGGGTCAGGCCCTTGAGGTACAATTCGCGAAAGATCACCCGCTCGCCGAATCCGCCGACGGCGCGGAATCCATAACGATCGGCCAGATCCTCCATGACCTGATCCATCGCCCTCTTGTTGTTCGATTCCAGCGCGCTCATCCGGTTGCGCAGAACCACCCAATCGAGGCCACGGCGTTCGCGGGCCAGGCGGATCTGCTTCTGCTCGCGCACCATCTCGGTATAATGGCCGGGGCCGGTTACGGAAAGATCGCCCGGCGCAATATGGGCGATCACGTCGAGATCGATGAAGCTGTCGTTCAGCGGCGTGACCAGAACGTCAGCATGGCTGTGCGCATGCGCACCCAGCACCGTGTCGTTGCCGGGCGTGTCGATGACAATGTAGTCGGCCTCGGTATACAGCGACTTCATGAAGGTGTCGAAGCGCGACAATTCGGCGCCGCGCGCGGTTGCGACCGACCCCAACGCGCTGGGCGAAAAGCGCCGCAACCGGGGCATTGGCAGGACAGTCCCCGTCTGTTCCGCATGGGCAGCACGAAACTCAAGGAACCGCGCCAGCGACCGCTGCCGGAAGTCCAGATCGACGCAGACAACATCATAGCCTTCATGGGCCAGCCCGAGGATCAGATGAACCGAGGTCGTGGACTTCCCCGATCCGCCCTTCTCGTTGCCAATCACGATGCAACGCGCCCGCCCATTTTCCAGACCTGTGCCGCCGTCGCTCGACATGCGAATTCCGATGCCCCCGAACGCACCGCCAAAACCGCGGTGGCTGTGTCAACTTCTAATGTCCCAGGATATTCCGGGACTTTCAACAATGGCGCCCCAGTCGTGTAGAATTCGTTTACATGCACAGTTTTATTCAATCAATTCTATACAATTATCCCTAAATCAGGGCATCGTTCGCCAAGGGAAGCGGCGCGCCCTCGCAACAGGTCTGGCGTGGGAATGCGCTGTCGACGAGCGACGGCATTAGCGGGAAGGGGCGGCCTGCCCATGAGTGGATTTTTCACGGCTCGCCGGCCTCTTCTGGGCATTGTCCTGAT
>JAHELM010000104.1 GCA_024644185.1 Rhodospirillales bacterium
CCGCCGCGCCCGCTGCCAGGCCTGCGCCGCCAATCCCGCGACGGTCTCGATGAATCCCTCGTCCTCGGGATAGCAGCAGATCGCCCGCTGGCGCGCCGTTATGCCCGCCCTGGCCGCCGCCCGGTTCCAGTCGGCCAGCGACGATCCCGTGGTCGCCGCGGCGTATTGCGGATACAGCGGCAGCAGCACGATCTCGTCCGGCGCGAACGCGGCCACCGCCCGGGCAGTCTCGTCGGCGAAGGGATGCCAGTATCGCATGGCGATGAAACACCGGACCTCGCCGGAATTTTCCAGCGCCTTTTCCGCCGCCTTTTCCAGCGCCTCGGCCTGCGCCCGGGTATTCGCCAGCAGCGGCGACGCCCCGCCAAGCTGCGCATAGATCCCGCGCGCGACCGGCGCCCGCCGACGCGAAATGAATTGCGCCAGCGCCCAGCGCAGCGGCCCCGGCGCGGAAATAATCGCCGGATCGTTGAACAGATTGAACAGGAAGGGCCTTACCGCCGCCGGGCTGTCCGGACCCCCCAGATTGAACAGGACAATGGCGATTTTCCGCCGGCCCGCGCCCATCTTACGACCGTCCTCGCACGATCTCGATCAATCGGGCCACATGTTCCGGCGGGGTCTCCTTCACGATGCCATGCCCGAGATTGAAGATCAGCGGCCCCTTGCCCAGCACGTCCAGAATGCGCCTGGCGCCGTTCTCCAGCACGCTGCCGCCGGTCAGCAGTACCAGCGGGTCCAGATTGCCCTGGATCGTCACGCGGCTCTGCAGCGCCCTGGCGGCCCATTCCAGCGGCACGGTGGAGTCCAGGCTCACCGCGTCGACCCCGGTCTCGGCAACATAGGCCTCGTACATGATGCCCGCGCCGCGCGGGAACCCGATGATCGGAACATCCGGGTGCCGCGCCTTCACGGCCTTGACGATCCGCGCGGCCGGGGCGATGGCCCAGCGCCGGAATTCATCCTCCGACAATACGCCGGCCCAGCTGTCGAACAACTGCAACACCTCGGCGCCAGCATCGGCCTGGCGAATCAGATAGGCGGCCGTCGCCTCGGTCACCAGATCGATCAGCCGTCCGAACCCTTGCGAATCGCGAAAACCCCAACCGCGGGCAAGGGCAAAATCCCGGCTGCTGCCGCCTTCGACCATGTAGGTCGCGATCGTCCACGGCGCCCCGGCAAAGCCGATCAGGGCAACCGTATCGGGCAATTCCCGCACCAGCCGCCGCACGGTTTCGTATACCGGCGCCAGGCGATCGTGCATCCCTTCCATGCCAAGCCTCTTCAGGCCGGCGACGTCACGCACCGGATCCAGCCTGGGGCCTTCCCCCTCCTCGAACCGTACCGCCTGGCCCAGGGCATGCGGCACCACAAGGATGTCGGAAAACAGGATCGCCGCATCGAAGCCGTAGCGGCGGATCGGCTGCAACGTAACCTCGACCGCCAGTTCCGGCGTGTAGCACAGCTCCAGAAATCCGCTGACCTTGCCGCGAATGGCGCGGTATTCCGGCAGATACCGTCCGGCCTGTCGCATCAGCCAGATCGGCGGGTGCCCCAGGCGTTCGCCGCCGAGCGCCCGCAGAAACGGTTTCCGGGGGATCTGGCTGTCCGGTTTGCTGTTTGGCATGCTGCTTCCACGATGTTGGGACAAGCGTTCAGATACTATTCTTTTTTATAAAAAGAAAAGGGTTGAGGTTGTAGCGGTGACGCCCATCGAGGGGATTATTGCCTGTCCCTGACATATCCCCGGAACCGTCTGAATACACCGTGACCTGTTGACACAGCCGGGAAAAAAACCCCGCATCGCGCCGATGCGGCTAAAATACCGGCCGCCGAAACACGGGGATAAGGTATCGTGGTTTCCGGTTATCAACAGAATTGCACGGGCGGGGATGAAATGTTCCATAGCGGGATAACTCACGGCGTGGCGAAGGCTCAGCATGCATGAAATTCCAGCTTTGGCCTTGACCGGCCGGGTTATCCACAAACTGTCCGAAAGTTATACGCATGACTGACGAATCCGTGGTCGCGCCGATGAAATTTCATGTTTACCTGGTTTCCGACGCCACCGGCGAAACCATTCACAGCGTCGCCCGCGCCTCGTTGGCGCAGTTCGAGGGGATCGAACCCATCGAGCACAACTGGACCCTGATCCGCACGCCGGGCCAGATCGACAAGATGCTGGAAGACGTCGAGCGCAATCCCGGCGTCGTCATGTTCACCGTGGTCAACGAAACCCTGCGCGCCGCCGTGCTCGAAGGGTGCCGCCGGCTGCAGGTGCCCTGCATCGCCGTGCTCGACCCGGTCATCGCTTCGCTGGCCACCTTCCTTGGCGTGAAGGCGCATGGCCAGCCCGGCCGGCAGCACATCATGGATGCCGAGTATTTCGGCCGTATCGATGCGATGACCTTCGCCCTGCACCATGACGATGGCCAGTCCGCCCATGGGCTCAAGGATGCCGATATCGTCCTGGTCGGCGTGTCGCGCACCTCGAAGACCCCGACCTGCATCTATCTCGCCAACCGGGGCATCAAGGCCGGCAATGTGCCGATCGTGCCCGGCGTGCCCCTGCCGCCGGAACTGACGGCGCTGCGCAACCGGCCCGGCGAACCCTTCGTCGTCGGCCTGACCAAGGATCCGGCGCGCCTGGTTCAGGTGCGGCGAAACCGGCTGCAGATGCTGTCGCAAGACCCCAATACCGAATATGTCGATCTGGAAGCGGTGCGCGAAGAGGTCACCGCGGCCCGGAAACTCTATGCCAAGTACAATTGGCCGGTCATCGACGTGACCCGGCGTTCCATCGAGGAATCGGCGGCCGCCATCCTGCAGCTCCACGAACGACGCGGATTGCAGGGCGATGGCTGAACGCGGTGCCATACCGGCCGTTGTCCTGGCCTCGGCCAGCCGCCCGCGCGCGGCCCTGCTGACCGGCGCCGGCATCGCCTTTACCACCGATCCCCCGGCCGTCGACGAGGCCGCCGTCAAGGCATCGATCCGCGGCGAGGGCGGATCCGCCGCCGCCGCCGCCGAGGCGCTGGCGGCGCTGAAGGCACAGCAGGTCTCGCGCCGGCATCCGGGCGCGCTCGTCATCGGCGCCGACCAGATGCTGGAATGCGGCGCCGCCTGGTTCGACAAGCCGACCGATCCGGCCCAGGCCCGCCGTCACCTGAAGGCCCTGCGCGGCCAGGCCCACGACCTGATTTCCGCCGTCGCCGTGGTGCGGGACGGGACCGTTCTCTGGCATCATGTGGAACGCGCGACGCTGACCATGCGCCCGTTCAGCGAGGCATTCCTCGACGACTATCTGGCGCGGGCCGGCGAAAGCGCCCGCCGGTCCGTCGGCGTCTATGAGATGGAGGGCCTGGGAATCCAGCTTTTCAGCCGCATCGATGGCGATTATTTCGCCATCCTCGGGCTGCCGTTGCTGCCGATTCTCGATTTTCTCCGCGGACATGGGGTGATCCAGGAATGATCCTCAGCGGAAAGGCCCGGCTGGCCGGCGTCATGGGCTGGCCGATTACCCACACGCGCTCGCCGCGGCTGCACGGGTACTGGCTGCGGCGCTACGGAATCGATGGCGCCTATGTGCCGCTTTCCGTCCCGCCGGACGGATTCGAGCGCGCGCTGCGGGCCCTGCCGCTGCTGGGATTTCGCGGGGCCAATGTCACGGTTCCGCACAAGGAAGCCGCGCTGGCCCTGTGCGACCGCGTCGACCCGCTGGCCCGGCGCATCGGCGCGGTCAATACCGTCGTCGTCGAGGCCGATCGCAGCCTGACCGGCAGCAATACCGACGCCTTCGGATTTCTCGAGAATCTGCGCCAGGGGGCGACGTGGCGGCCAGGCGGGCCGGCGGCGGTGGTCGGCGCCGGCGGGGCTGCCCGCGCGATTTGCGTCGCGCTGCTGGATGCCGGTGTTCCGTCCCTGCGGATCGTCAATCGCTCTCCCGAACGGGCGGAACGGCTTGCCGCCGAACTTGGCGCCATCGCCGTCGCCGTGCCCTGGGCGGAACGCGGCGCCTGCCTGGCCGGCGCGGCCCTGCTGGTCAATACCACCAGCCTCGGCATGACCGGACAACCGCCGCTGGATCTCGCGCTGGACGATCTGCCGGGCGATGCCCTGGTCAACGATATCGTGTATGCGCCGCTGGAGACGCCGCTGCTGGCCGCCGCGCGGGCGCGCGGCAATCCCGCGGTGGACGGGATCGGCATGCTGCTGCATCAGGCCCGGCCGGGATTCGAGGCCTGGTTCGGTACCCGCCCGCAGGTGGACGAGGATCTGCGGCGCTTCGTGCTGGGGGAGCCGCCGCCGTGATTGTCGTCGGGCTGACCGGATCGATTGGCATGGGCAAATCGACGGCCGCGGCCGTGCTGCGCCGGGCCGGTATCCCGGTTCACGATGCCGATGCCGCGGTGCATGTGCTGTTCGCCCGCGACGGCGCCGCCGTGGCCCCGGTGGAAGCCGCCTTCCCCGGTGTGGCCCGCGACGGCGCCATCGACCGCCGCGCGCTGGGCGCCCGGGTTTTTGGCGATCCGGCGGCGCTGGCCCGGCTGGAAGCGATCGTCCATCCGCTGGTTCGGGCGCGAAGCCGGGCCTTCCTGCGCGCCGCCGCGCTGCGCCGCGCGCCGCTTGTCGTGCTCGACGTGCCCCTGCTGTTCGAGGCCGGGCGGGCCGCCGATTGCGATGCCGTCATCGTGGTCTCGGCGCCGCCCTTCCTGCAGGCGCAGCGGGTGCTGCGGCGGCCCGGCATGACACCGGCGCGGCTGCGCGATATCCTGGCCCGGCAGATGCCGGACCGCGAGAAGCGCCGGCGCGCGGATTTCGTCGTGGCCACCGGGCTGGGCCGGCGGCTGTCCTTGCGCGCGCTGTTGCGAGCCGTCAGACTGCTGCGCGGCCACGGCCGACCCAACCGCCGAACCCTGTGGATGAGCCTGTTCGACCATGCGTGAGATCGTTCTCGATACCGAAACCACCGGCTTTCGCCCCGCCGAGGGGCACCGGATCGTCGAAATCGGCTGCGTCGAGCTGCTGAACCACGTGCCCACCGGCACCACCTTCCAACGCTACATCAATCCCGAGCGGGATATGCCGGACGGCGCGTTCCAGGTGCACGGTCTCAGTGCGGAATTTCTGGCCGGCCATCCGGTCTTCGCTGAAATCGTGGCGGACTTCCAGGACTTCATCGGCGACGACCGGCTGGTCATCCATAACGCCGAATTCGATATGGGTTTCCTGAATGCCGAACTGAAGACGCTGGGCTTGCCCCCGCTCCCGCCGGCCCGCGCGATCGATACCGTGCAGATCGCGCGCAAGAAGTTTCCCGGCGCCCAGGCCAGCCTCGACGCCCTGTGCCGCCGCTTCGGCATCGACAGCAGCGCGCGAACCAGGCACGGCGCCCTGCTGGATGCCGAACTGCTGGCGGAAGTGTATCTGGAGCTTGTCGGTGGCCGGCAGCCGGGATTCGGCCTGGATCGACGCAGCGAGGCGGCCATCGCCGCCGCCGCCCGCGTTACCGCCGACCGGCCGGTGCGCGCGCCACGCCCGCATGCGGCAGGGGCGGACGAGCTGGCGGCCCACCAGGCCCTGGTGGACCGCCTGAAAAACCCGATCTGGAAGGTGTAAGGGCAATATCCGGTCCAACGGAACCGCGCCGGTTCCGCTGGATCGGATCAAATAGCCCGCCGGTTCAAAGGGCGAGCAGCGTCCTCAGGCGTTGCCGCCGCCGTTTTTCGCGGCGGCCGCCTCGGCCTTGGCGGCCACGCGGCGCCGGTACAGGGCGACGAAATCGATCGGGGTGATCATCAGCGGCGGCAGGCCGCCGTCGCGCGTTACCCCGGCGACGATCCCGCGGGCAAAGGGGAACAGCAGCCGCGGCGCCTCGATCAGCATCAGCGGCTGGATCTGGTCTTCCGGCAGATTGCCGACGCGAAACAGCCCGGCATAGACCAGCTCGACCAGGAACAGCGGGCCGCCCCCGGCTTCGCCCTTGGCATCCATGCGCAGGGCGACTTCGTAGCTGCCCTGACCGAGCATGGTCGCGGCCACGTCCACATTGACGGTCACGTTCGGCGTGGTCGGTGTTTCGAACACCTTCGGCGCGCCGGGAACCTCGAAGGACAGGTCCTTGATGTACTGGTGGCCGATCTCGAAAACCGGCGCCGGGGCGGCGGTTGCGCCCGCGGATTCGTCGCTCATGGAATTCTCCGTCAAACTGTGATTGCGCGTGGCTAACACGGATCGGGGCGGGAAACAACCCGCCGTCCGGGGAACCTCACCGGCCCCGCCGGTCCTCCGGCTCGTCGCGGCCGACCTCGGTAAAGTCGACATCGATGGCGTCGCGGGTGACGCCGGATCCGTTGCGGCGGGGCGTGACGATCTCGTCGCCATCCACCCAGACCCGGCCACCGCTACCGCGCCGCAACGCCGCGAAGGCCCAGCGCCCCAGGACGCCGCGCACCGGTGGAACCAGCAGCAGAAAGCCGACGGCATCGGTCACGAAACCAGGGGTCAGCAGCAATGCGCCGGCGACCAGAAGACACAGGCCGGTAAAGACTTCCTCGACCGGAATTCGGCCCTGGTCGAGGCTCTGCCGGGCCCGCGCCAGCACCGCCAGCCCCTGCATGCGCAGCAGGGCCACGCCCAGGATTCCGGTCAGGAATACCATGGCGATGGTCGGCCACAGCCCGATCAGGGCGCCGGCGCGGATGAACACGGCGATTTCCAGGATCGGCACGCCGATGAAGATCAGGGCTATGAGGATTGGCACGCTTGTTCTTTCGCTTTGCTCTATTATGTAGATGGCACGTCCCGCCATATCCCTTGCCGGATGCGGAAGTGTGGACGCCGCCCCCGCATCCTGTGCTAGGTTCTCTCATGTAAGTTCGGGGCCGGGCGGGAACAACCCGCAAGGGCAACACCCAGGATCCGGAAAGGCAAGTCATTGCAGGTTCTCGACATTCTCCTTTTCGCGGCGCTGGCGATATTTCTCATCTATCGCCTCGGCACCGTATTGGGCCGACGCGGCGACAATGAACCGCGGCGCCCGGATCGCCTCGGCATGGCCGACCGCGCGGAAAACCCGACCGGCAATGTCGTGTCCCTGCCGAATCGCGGCGCGACCGTGGCCGAGCCGCCGGAATTCGCGACGATGGACCCGCTTGAGGCCGGCCTCGCCCGGATCAAGGCGGCCGACCCGAATTTCCGCGACAAGGACTTCCTCAAGGGTGCCCGGATGGCCTTCGAGATGGTGCTGGAGGCTTTCGCCGCCGGCGACGGCAAGACCCTGAAGGCCTTGCTCGACGGCCCGGTCTACGAGCGCTTCGCCGCCGCCATCCGTGAACGCGAAAAGGCCGGCCACACCCTGGAATCGACTCTGGTCGGCATCGAGAAAGCGGAAATCCTCGCCGCCGAGGTACAGGACCGCAACGCCGACATCACCGTCAAGTTCGTCACCACCCAGGTCCATGCCACGCGGGATGCCAGCGGTGAGATCGTCGAGGGCGACGTCAATGCGGTCGCCCCGGTCACCGACCTCTGGACGTTCCGGCGCGACATCCGGTCAAAGAACCCGAA